>NZ_JBALOQ010000059.1:28119-61986 GCF_036962705.1 Bacillus sp. JJ1562 | reverse complement strand
ACTTTAAATTAATAAAATTGTCTTGCAATTATAATATTATAGTAATAAAATTTAATTTACATATTAATTGTGGCTAATCTAGAAGAACTTGGGGTGTTTTTATGCAACAGCCAAATAATGGAGCACCTTTGCTAGAGGTAAAGGGACTGAAAACAGGCTTCAATATAGACGGACAGATGTATCATGCAGTGGATGATGTTTCTTTTAAAGTTAATCCGCGTCAAATTGTCGGAATTGTTGGTGAATCCGGCTGTGGAAAAAGCGTAATGTCAATGTCTGTTATGAAACTACTACCGGTAGGAATCGGAGAAATTACCGACGGAGAAGTTATTTTCCAAGGAAATAATATTGAAAATCTATCAGAAACTGAAATGAATAAAATTCGTGGAAAAGATGTTTCAATGATATTCCAAGAACCAATGACTGCTCTTAATCCAGTTTTCACAATTGGGTTTCAATTAGATGAGGTTCTATTAAACCATCAAAAAATCTCAAAGCAACGTGCGAGAGAGATTAGTATTGAACTTTTAACACAAGTGGGGATTTCCCGTCCTGATAGTATTGTAGATGAATATCCTCACCAGCTTTCTGGTGGGATGAGACAGCGTGTAATGATAGCAATGGCTATCGCGTGTCAGCCAAAACTATTAATAGCTGACGAACCAACAACAGCACTTGATGTAACAGTTCAAGCGCAAATACTAGATCTACTTAAAACCATTCAAGAAAAGAATGATATGTCAGTCATTTTAATTACACATGACCTTGGTGTTGTTGCCGAGATGTGTGATGAAGTAATCGTAATGTACGCGGGTAAAATAGTTGAAAAAACGGATGTTGATACACTTTTCTACAATCCGAAGCATCCATATACAAAACTCTTGATGGAATCTATTCCGAAGCTTCATGAGGAAGTTGAAACATTGGGATCGATTGAAGGGATTGTACCATCCTTAAAAAATATGCCTAAAAGTGGTTGCCGATTTGCAGACCGTTGCCCGGCAGCAATGCCAGAATGCAAGACTCTTACACCGGTATTAGCAGAAGTAGAGGATGGACATGATGTTTCCTGTCTATTGTATAAGAGTAGTCGACCTGTAGAAGAGGTGAAATAAAAATGGCTAATTCAACACTAGTGAAAAAGGACAATCTTATATTGGAAGTTAAAAATCTTAAAACCTACTATCCTATTAAGGGTGGGTTTATGAGAAAGACAATAGGTCATGTAAAAGCGGTTGATGGTGTTTCATTTGACATTAAAGAAGGTGAAACATTAGGACTTGTTGGTGAGTCAGGTTGTGGGAAGTCAACAACTGGTAGAACCATTCTTCGCTTACTTGAAGCAACAGATGGTCAAATTCTTTTGGATGGCAAAGATATCACGAGTCTAAAAGGAAAACACCTGAGAGAAATCAGAAAAGATTTCCAAATGGTTTTCCAGGATCCATATGCTTCATTAAATCCAATGCAAATGGTTGGTGATATCGTAGCTGAACCTATCATCAACTACACAGGAAAATCTTTAAAAGAACTAAAAGGTGAAGTGCTGGACTTGTTGAATAAGGTTGGACTTCCTGAGGATGCTTTTTATAAATACGCTCATGAGTTCTCCGGAGGACAACGACAAAGAATCGGAATTGCACGTGCATTAGCACTTAAACCAAAACTGATTATCGCAGATGAACCAGTTTCAGCGCTTGATGTTTCCGTTCAATCCCAAGTATTAAACCTATTAAAAGAATTACAAGATGAGTTCGGATTAACATTTCTTTTCATCGCTCATGACCTAAGTGTTGTAAAACACATGAGTGACAGGATTGGCGTTATGTATCTTGGTGGTATTGTTGAGATTTCAGATAAAGATGATTTATATGCTGAACCACTTCATCCGTATACACAGGCATTGATTTCTGCTATTCCTGAGCCGGATCCAAGAAAGAAAAAGGAAAGAATTGTTTTACAAGGAGATGTACCTAGCCCAGCGAATCCACCGACTGGTTGCCCATTCCATCCAAGATGCCCGATGGCAATGGAGGAATGTTCGAAAGTTAAACCAGAATTAAAGGAGGTGAAGCCAGGACATAAGGTGGCCTGTCATCTACATAAATAATTGACAGCAAGATTTAAAAATACTTCAAACTTTAAGGGGGAAAATGTATATGAAAAAGTCAGCATTATGGTCCATCGTGCTTTTGCTAGCAATGTCATTATTCCTAGCAGCTTGTGGTGGTAACGAAAAAACAGCTGAAAAAGAAAATGAAAACACTGGTTCAGAAACAGCTGAACCAAAAGAAGGCGGTAAAATTACACTAGCTGTTACTCAAGCTCCAGAAGGTGTTTTTGAAACTGCATATTATAGAAGTGCAATTGATGCTCAAGTCTTAGGTTTCACTGTAGATAGCATTTACACTGTAAATGACGATTTAGAATATGAACCAAATCTTGCTACATGGGAAATCAGTGATGACAAATTAACGTATACTTTCAAATTTGAAGAAGGCGTTAAATGGCATAATGGTGAAGAGCTAACAGCTGAAGACTATGCGTTTGCTCTTGAAACAATCGCAGACCCAGATTATGATGGTTCTCGTTTCAACTATGTTGAAGGAATCAAAGGTGCTACTGAGAAAAAAGAAGGTAAAGCAGACCATATTGAAGGTGTAGAAGTAATTGATAAATATACTGTTGCAGTTACTTTTAAAGAAGTAAAAATTAACAACTTAGAAAACCTTTGGTCAGATCCAATGCCTAAGAAACACTACGAAGGTGTTCCTGTTGCAGAACTTGGAGAATCTGAACAAGTTCGTACAAATCCAGTAGGTCTTGGACCGTTCAAAGTGAAAAAAGTTGTTCCTGGTGAATATATAGAATTAGAACGTTTTGATGATTATTGGCAAGGTAAGCCACTTCTTGATGGAGTTGTTATCAAAGTTATTGATCCTTCATTAGCAAACGGTGCACTCCAAAATGGCGAAGTTGACATTATGGAAATTGCTCCAGCAACTGTAAAAGAAATTGATAAGATGGACCATGTTCGTCTAGAAGAGGCTACTGGTACTGTTTACTCTTATATCGGTTTACGTTTTGGTCACCGTGATCAAGAAACACGTACTAACATTGCTGATTATGGTAAGTTTGAATCTAAAGAATTACGTCAAGCGTTAATGCATGCAATTGATCGTCAGGCAATGATTGACGGTTTCTTAGCTGGAAAAGGTGAAGTATTTAACACTGTTATTCCTTCTGCATTCTGGATGGCTGCTGATGATGCTGATCTTAACCAATATGAATTCAATCAAGACAAAGCAAAAGAATTATTAGCTTCTGCAGGTTATAAAGATGTAGATGGTGACGGGTTTGTGGAAGATCCAGAAGGTAAGCCATTCTCTATCAAATTTGGTCACTATGCTGGTAACGCAACATTTGAAGGTCGTTCACAAGCTATCATTCAAAGCTGGAATGACATAGGTGTGAAAACTGAATTAGCTACTGGTAGTCTAATTGAGTTTAACCTTTACAATGAAATGAAAGACAACGATGATAAAGAATTAGAAGCATTCTTCGGTTCTTGGGGAACTGGCTCTGACCCAGATCCATCTGGTCTATGGGCTAACGATGCTGAGTGGAACTATGGTCGTTGGGTAAATGAAGATAATCAAAGACTTCTTGATGAAGGCTTAAGTGAAAAATCATTTGATAAAGAATACCGTGGACAAGTATATGCTGAATGGCAAAAACTGTTCAACGAAGAACTACCAGCACTACCATTATGGGAAAACATGAACCTTTATGGAATTAATGAACGTCTTCAAGATGTACATGTAAATGCTGTTGGATTCCAAACAGATGTTCATAAATGGTATGTAACTGACTGATCATAGGTCAGTAGAGTTCAAAAAGTCACGTATGTGGCTTTTTGGACTTCATTTAAGATATGAATTTTTTTAGGATAAGGAGAACATAACATGCTCCAATACTCAATACGAAGAATACTAGGCATGATTCCATTATTACTCCTTGCCTCAATAGTGGTATTTTCCTTGGCGAAAATAATGCCAGGTGACCCATTTGGGGGAGAAATTGATCCATCCAATACTGATCCGAAATACATTGAAGAAATGCGAGAAAAATTGGGCTACAATGACCCAATATATGTACAGTATTGGAGATGGGTAACTGATTTTGTTCAAGGTGATTTTGGTAAATCAACAACACATAAAATGGATGTTTCAGCGCTTATTGCCCAAAAAATCCCAAATACATTATTTTTAGCAATTGTTTCATTATTTTTTACGTACATTTTTTCATTCTTAATGGGAATGCATGCAGGACGAAAACCGTATAAACTTGGAGATAATCTTATTGCGAGCTATAACTATATAGGATTAGCTGTTCCATCGTTTGTTGCGGGGATTGTGGCAATCTATTTCTTCGCGTTTCAGCTTAATTGGTTCCCGTTTAGTGGATCAATTGAAGTAGGACTTGATGAAGGAACCTTTGAATATTATGTAAGTAAATTCCATCATGTTTTATTACCGGCACTGGTTTTAGGATTAATGGGTACTGCATCATACACTCAATTTTTACGAAATGATATTATCGAAAATAGTCGAAAAGACTTTGTTAGAACAGCAAGAGCAAAAGGTACGAAAGAATCAACGATTTATAATAAGCACATTCTACGAAATTCTATTATCCCGTTAGTAACATTTTTAGGATTCGATATTGCAACCTTAATAGGTGGAGCGGTTATAACTGAAACTATTTTCACATACCCAGGAATCGGACAACTTTTCTTAGACTCCGTTAACACAAGGGATTATGCTGTAATGATGACGATCACAATGTTACTTTCATTTTTAACACTTTTCGGAAATCTTATCGCAGATTTACTATATGGAATCGTGGATCCGCGGATTCGATTGGATTAAGGAGGAGAATAAATGGAAGTAGTTACAAATACAAATGTAGATTCACCAAAAAAGGAAATAAAAAGCCTCTCTCCTTGGGCGATAGCGAGAAGGAAATTTATGAAAAACAAACTAGCGATGATAAGTTTAGTTTTTCTTATTTTAATCGTTTTGACTGCTATTATTGGCCCTATGTTAAATAAACAGGATATTGTTCGAGTTGATTTCATGAACATGAGTAAAGAGCCATCTGCGGAAAATTGGCTCGGAACGGATATAAATGGACGTGACATGTTTGCGAGAATGCTCCATGGTGGAAGAACATCATTATTAATCGGTTTTTCGTGTATGATATTTATAACTCTAATTGGAACTATTGTTGGTTCCGTTGCAGCTTATAATGGTGGAAAAATCGATCAAATGTTAATGCGTTTTACAGATTTCGTTTTAGTATTCCCTTTCATGATCTTTGTAATTGTATTAAATAGTATTCTTACTGGCAAGGTATCTGGGGCATGGACGCTAATTATCGTAATGAGCTTACTTAGTTGGGGTGGAGTTGCCCGTATCGTTCGGAGTAAAGTCTTAGCAGAAAAAGAAAATGAGTATATTTTGGCTGCGAAATCGATTGGGACAAGACCATCAAAAATCATTATTAAGCATCTATTACCAAATGTGTCTTCCACAATCATTGTACAAGCGACACTAATATTGGCTGTTATGATTGTTGCTGAATCTGGTCTAAGTTTTCTAGGCTTCGGGGTACCATCGAATACACCAAGTTGGGGAAATATGTTAGCAGAAGCCAGAGATGCAGATGTTCTTCGTAATAAGACTTGGATGTGGGTACCACCTGCAACTGCTATTACATTAACAATTTTATCCATTAATTTCATAGGTGAAGGGTTAAAGGATGCACTAAATCCTAAGTCTAACCGTTAACAGATCTATCACAATGCGTGATGGATCTTTTTTTTTGTCGAATATTTTATCGATTCAACGCTTTTTTGCAATAAAGTGTTATATTGAGAAAATAAAACAACCTGTTTTTAACAACGTTTTATTACAAATATTTCTTTTGTAAACCCTGTAGAATCAATTAACAAAAGAAAAAGTAATGAAAATATAAAAAATTATCTTGCAATTTCGACATAGTTTTAATAGAATTTTAAATAGATTAAGAGAAAAGAGAGTTTTCAATTTTTAGAGTAAATTAATTCAATTTTAAAAATTGACTTGAATTTGTAATCTTTCTGTAATAAAATTTAGTTGATTATTTTGTCAGATAATTTCGTACGTTTTTTACTTTAAAGCTTTACTCTGGTAAAATAAGAGACTACTAGAAATTTTTGGTTGATATTTCTCTAAATATATTATATTTTGAATAATGAGTGAACTTGTTTTAGTTCCGGTAAGGAAGGTGAACCTAATTTATGGCTACATTACTAGAAGTGAAAAATCTAAAAACATATTTCTACAAAAAGAAAACAGTAATACCTGCCGTAGATGGCGTTGATTTGAAAATAAATAAAGGTGAAACCTTAGCAATAGTAGGTGAGTCTGGATCAGGGAAAAGTATTACCTCACTTTCTATTATGAAGCTTGTACCAAGTCCTCCTGGAAAAATCGTTGAAGGTGAAATCATTCTTGATGGTAGAAACCTTGTTGATTTATCTGAAGCAGAAATGTGTAAGGTTCGTGGAAATGATGTATCAATGATTTTCCAGGAACCAATGACATCTCTTAACCCGGTTCTTACTGTTGGTGAACAAATTATTGAAGTGCTGATGTATCACCAAAAAATGTCCAAAGTAGAAGCAACGAAAAAAGCAATTGAAATGTTGGAATTGGTTGGCTTCTCAAGGGCAGCTGAATTAATCAATGATTATCCACATCGTCTCTCAGGAGGTATGCGCCAAAGGGTCATGATAGCGATTGCAATGAGCTGTAATCCAAAGCTTCTAATTGCGGATGAGCCTACAACTGCACTCGACGTTACAATCCAAGCACAAATACTTGACTTAATGAAGGATCTAAGCCGAAAATTTGATACTTCGATTCTTTTAATCACACACGATTTGGGAGTCGTATCAGAGGTAGCGGATAAAATCGTAGTTATGTACGGTGGCCAAGTTGTTGAGCAATCACCAGTAGACGATTTATTTGATGAACCATTACACCCATACACGGTTGGACTGATGAACTCGATACCTGCAATTGAAGGTGAAATTGGACGCCTTCAATCAATCGAAGGAAACGTACCATCACCAGAGAATATGCCGAAAGGTTGCAGATTTGCTCCGCGCTGTTCCAAAGCTTTTGACCGCTGTTTTTCAGAAGCACCTCAATTAAAACAAATGGGTAAAGAACGAGCAGTTCGCTGTTTCCTATATGAAGATGAGGGGGCTAAAGCATGATTTCAACAAATGTAGAAAAGAAACACGGGGCATCAAAGGAAAACAGTGATATCATCCTTGAGCTTCAAGATGTAAAAAAATATTTTCCAATCAAAGCTGGTCTCCTACAGCGAAATGTAGGTAGTGTTAAAGCGGTTGACGGCATTAGTTTACAAATTAAAAAAGGGGAAACAATTGGACTAGTTGGAGAGTCTGGTTGTGGAAAATCAACAACTGGAAGAACCATTATTCGATTGTACGAACCGACTGATGGAAAAATCATTTTTAAAGGTAAAGACATCACACATATGTCTGAAAGTGAGCTAAGAAAGAGTGTTCGAAGAGACATTCAAATGGTATTCCAGGATCCTTTCGCAACCCTTAATCCTAGAAAGACATTACGCTCTATTATCAAAGAACCATTAATTACTCATAAATTATTCACCGCTAAGGAACGAGAAGAAAAAGTAAAAGAATTAATGGAGACTGTTGGATTGAACTCATCCTTTATCAACAGATATCCACATGAATTCTCAGGCGGACAGCGTCAAAGAATCGGGATTGCTAGAGCACTCGCATTAAATCCCGAATTAATTATCGCTGATGAACCTGTATCAGCACTTGATGTATCGATTCAAGCACAGGTTATTAACTTAATGGAAGATCTGCAAGAAGAATTTGGACTAACGTATATCTTTATCTCACATGACCTGAGTGTTGTAAGGCATATAAGTGATAGAGTGGGAGTTATGTATTTAGGTAGAATGATGGAATTAGCAAATAAAGAAGATTTATATGCTGAACCACTTCATCCATACACGCAAGCATTATTATCTGCAGTACCTGTTCCTAAAAAATCAGGAACTATTAAAAGAGAACGAATTGTACTTAAAGGAGAGCTTCCGAGCCCTTCAAATCCACCAAGTGGATGTGTGTTCCACACAAGATGTCCAGCAGCAACTGATATTTGCCGCCAGCTGGTACCGCAATTTAAAGAAGTCAAACAAGGGCATTTTGTTGCATGTCACCTTTACGAGTAATAAAGGTGGCTGCACAGAAAATAAATAGATTCTTTGAAGGGAGGAGATGCCACCTTAGAGGGATCATTCTAAGTAGTAAAATCTAAAAATTCTAACAAAATGATAGGGGGAAACAAACGTGAAGTTAAGAAAAAGCTTATGGCTATTTTTAGTCCTAACACTTGCAATGTCACTTTTCTTAGCAGCTTGTTCTGGTGGAGGCGAAAAAGCTTCTGAAACACCAAAAGAGGAAGAGCCTGCAAAGGAAGAACCAGCTAAAGAAGAACCAAAAAACAATGAACCAGTTGATGGTGGAGATTTAATTGTTGGATCTGCTGGTAGCCCAACATTATTCAACCCATATTTCTCAACTGATACTGCTTCAAGTGATATTGAAGGATTCCTTTACAATGGATTAGTAACAGTTAACTTAGATCTTGAAGTTACAAATGACCTAGCTGAAGAAATCACTCCTTCAGAAGATGGTTTAGAGTACACTGTAAAACTTAAACAAGGTGTTAAATTCCATGATGGAGAAGAAATGACAGCAGATGACGTTGTATTCTCTTATGGAATGATGAAAAACCCAGATGTAGTATCTGAGCGTAAATCTAACTTTGAAAGCATGGAAAAAGTTGAAAAGATCGACGACTACACTGTTAAATTTACTTTAAACAAAGTAGACGTTACTTTCTACCCAACAACTTTAAGCTATTCTGTATTACCTGAACATATCCTAAAAGATGTTCCTGCTGGTGAATTACACGAGCATGAGTTCAACACTAAGAGCCCAATCGGAACTGGTCCATTCAAGTTCGTTGAGTGGAAAGATGGAGAATTTGTAAAAGTTGAAGCATTCGAAGATTATTTCGATGGTCGTCCACACTTAGATTCAATCACTACTCGTTATGTAGCTGATGCAAACGCACTTATTGCTGCATTACAAGCTGGTGAAATCGATATGTACAATGCATTTCCAGGAACTGAAATTGATACTGTAAAAACAATCGAAGGTACAAAAGTTGAGGATGGTTTAGCATTATCTTACACTTACCTTGCATTTAATCAACAGGATGATAGATTCAAAGACAAGAAAGTTCGTCAAGCATTCACACACGCTGTTAACAAACAAGCAATCGTAGACAGCATTATGAATGGTGCTGGTCAACCAGCTAACGCTCCTGACAGCCCATTAATGTGGACTTACAATGACGATGTTCCACAATTTGAATATGATTTAGAAAAAGCTAAAGCATTACTTAAAGAAGCTGGTTGGGAAGATACGAACGGAAACGGTATCGTAGATAAAGATGGTAAGGAATTGTCATTCTCTATCAAAACAAACCAAGGTAACAAAGTCCGTGAAGATATCGCTGTAGTACTACAACAGCAATTTAAAGAAATTGGTGTTGAGGCAAAACCAGAAATCGTTGAGTGGTCTGCATTCATTGAAGCAGTTTCTGCTCCAAACTGGGATTACGAAGCTATGATTCTAGGTTGGGCATTATCAACATTCCCTGACCAATATGATATTTTCCATTCATCACAATCTGCTGAAGGATTAAATATGACTTGGTATAATAATCCAGAAGCTGATAAGTTAATGGAAGAAGCAAGACAAACAACTGATATTGAGAAGTACAAAGAAATTCACAAAAATCTTTACCAAATTCTTGTTGAAGACCAAGCATACACATACTTGTATTATCCTCAAGAATTCCGTGCTATGCCGGAAGAAATGCAAGGTTATGAGTTCCATTCTCGTAACCCATTCTATAATGCTCATAAATGGTGGTTACAACCTGCAAACTAATAAAAGCGAACAAACATGATAGTTACAGAGGGAAGGGTAAAGTTTCCCTTCCTTCTTTCTTTTTTAAAGACTGAAAATTACTGGATATATGTATCTAGATCAATCATAGACTATAAATTTATTAAAATGTGAAGGAGAAATAGCTATGGTCTCTTATATCATCCGCCGAACGTTAATGGCTATTCCCCTATTATTAGGAATTACCATCGTCTCTTTTGCGATTATGCATATGGCTCCTGGTGACCCAACTGCACTTTTGATGGATCCTAATATTAGTGCAGCAGATAGAGAAGTAGTAATGGAAAAATACGGATTTAATGACCCTGTCCATGTACAGTATTTCAAGTGGCTTGGAAATATGCTTCAAGGTGACTTTGGGGATTCTGTTATTAATAAGGGAAGAGATGTATCCGAATTGATTTGGAATCGATTGCCAAACACTCTCTTGTTGATGGGAGTATCTACCATATTAGCAATTGCCATCGCTGTACCATTTGGTGTTATTTCAGCAGTACGTCCCTATTCTAAAGTCGACTATACAGTTACTGTGTCCTCATTTTTAGGACTTGCTATCCCAAATTTCTGGTTTGGATTAATTTTAATTATGATTTTCTCTGTTCACTTACAGTGGTTCCCTGCTTCAGGTACTCAAACTCTGAATGCCCCATTTAGCATTTGGGATCGTATCCACCATTTAATCTTACCAGCGTTCGTTTTAGCTACAGCCGATATGGCTAGCTTAACAAGATATACCCGTTCTAGTATGATTGAGGTTGTTAACCAAGACTATATGAGAACAGCTAGAGCAAAAGGCTTTAAAGAAGGAAAGGTTATTGCAAAGCATGGATTACGAAATGGTTTAATTCCAGTTATTACGATTTTTGGAATTATGATCCCGAGCTTTATCGGTGGTTCTGTTATTGTTGAATCCGTATTTGGTTGGCCAGGACTTGGTAAGTTATTCATTGATTCAGCTTTCCAACGTGACTATCCAATTGTAATGGCAATAACTGTAATTTCCTCCGTACTAGTAGTAGTAGGAAATCTTATAGCCGATATTCTATACGCTATCTTTGATCCGAGAATTGAATACTAGAAGGGGGGAAGCAAGATGGCACAGCCGAATTTAGCACAAGGAAACGAATTAGAACTACAAGGTTTACGTACAAAGGGAGACACATTAACAAAAATAATGATTCGCAAGTTTTTGAAAAATAAGCTCGCAGTCATCGGTGCCGTGTTATTAACACTCATTATTTTAGCAGCAATATTAGCGCCATTTTTAACTCCACATGATCCGGACAAACAGGATTTGATTAAGAGACTCGCTGATCCTAGTAAGGAACATCTATTAGGTACAGATACATTTGGCCGTGATATCTTAACAAGAATATTGTATGGAGCTAGAGTTTCATTATTAGTAGGATTTGCTTCAGTAGCGGGTGCAATTACGATTGGAACTGCACTTGGTGCAATAGCAGGATATTTTGGCGGTATTGTTGATGCAATAATTATGAGATTTGTTGATATCATGCTATCAATTCCGCAAATCTTTTTGTTAATCACACTTGTAACTCTTTTTAAACCAGGTGTAGATAAGTTAATTCTTATCTTTGCCCTTACAGGTTGGATGACGACCTCAAGATTAGTACGTGGTGAGTTCTTATCATTACGTAATCGTGAGTTTGTATTAGCTTCAAAAACAATTGGTACAAGAGCTTTCACTATTATTTTTAGGGAGATCCTTCCTAATGCAATGGGGCCGATTATTGTTGCAGCAACACTTTCCATTGGGGGAGTTATTTTAGCAGAATCTGCTCTTAGTTATCTTGGTTTAGGTATTATGCCACCAACTCCAAGTTGGGGGAATATGCTACAAGGTGCACAAAGTATCACCATTATGCTTAACCAGTGGTGGGTACCAACAGCTCCTGGTGTAATGATTTTGATTACAGTACTTTGCTTTAACTTCGTAGGTGATGGTCTGCGTGACGCCCTTGATCCAAAAATAAATGAGTAAAAAGCCAAGATGCCATCTTGGCTTTTTCTTTTGAAACGAAAAATAATGAGCATGAAAAGCATTTAAGTATTTTCTAGCAATACAAGAATATTTTGGAATAAAATTTTCTCCTTCTGCCTATACTGTTGACAAACAGCTTTGAAGTGAGGGGTAATAAATGTTGTTTCTTCATGATATTTGGGTAAATTGGTTTGAAGGTGAAGAAAATGGTTACAACGTTTGCCACTTCCATGAATGGCGCAAGGATGATAGTGTTGAACTGTTAGACCAGGTACCTTTGCTAAAAATTGAGTCTCCTTTGTTTAACTACATTGAGAATGATTTAATGGAACTGCCACAGCAACTTTTAATGGATGTTTACCAAAAAGCATATGTTCGTAAAAATCATGAACGGATTCAGCTAGATTATTGTTTTGTTGTCACAGACGGTCATGGAATTATGGCGATTGACACAATAGGCTACAACATTCCGATTCGGAAAAGTCGATTAATTCCACGGCAGGAACAACTCGTTTATGAAATGGTGAATGGACATGAAGCGATTCCTTATACCTTTGATAGTAAGGATAGTACGACGGATAAGGAATATCACATATTATCTCCATCACCTGTTGAAATGGCAGGCCTAACCCGTAAGGAAAGGCAGCTTAAGCAGCTTTTATTTATGGCTTTAGATCAGTTAGCTTCCATGAAAAATGTGGCAGAGATCAGGTATTGGTATACGGAGTGGAATCCTTCGAGATACCAAGAAATTCAGGAAATGCAGTTTGAGGAAGTATGGCAAAACCTCTATGAAGAAACCAGAAACGGTTGGACAAGCAAACATGTTCAGCTATGTGAAAACCTAATTAAAGGTCAACCATTTTTTGAAAAGCTTTGGGAAATTGAACATGAGTCAAAAGTGTAACATAATTAATGGTAATTTGAAAAAAAGGATTTGTTTTTCAACAAATCCTTTTTAAATTGAACTTATTTTCTTTTTCTCCCAAGTCCCATGGCGTTTTCCATTTTTTTGACTGTCTTACTTGCTACTTTATTGGCTTTTTCAGCACCAGCATCTAGGATTTCATCTAATTTTGATGAATTTAGGATGTCGTAATAACTTTCTTGAATTGGGCGAATTTCGTTCAATACAACCTCTGCAAGGTCTGCTTTAAATTCTCCATATCCTTTTCCATCATACATTTCTTCAATTTCCTCAATGGATTTGTTACTGAAAGTTGAATAGATAGTTAGCAGGTTTGAAATACCCGGTTTATTTTCTTTATCGAATTTTACAATACCCTCTGAATCTGTTACAGCACTTTTGATCTTTTTCTCAATTTGTTTTGGATCATCAAGTAATGCAATAAAGCTTTTTGGGTTTGGATCAGATTTACTCATTTTCTTTGTTGGATCCTGTAAAGACATTATTCTTGCGCCTTCTTTAGGGATTCTTGCATCAGGTATTGTAAAGATTTCGCGGTATTTTTTGTTGAATCTTTCTGCAAGATCGCGTGTTAATTCGATATGTTGCTTTTGATCCTCACCGACAGGAACAAGGTCTGCATTATATAGTAGAATATCTCCAGCCATAAGAGGGGGATACGTTAATAATCCAGCGACAACAGCTTCTTTCCCTTGTGATTTGTCTTTAAATTGAGTCATTCGTTCGAGTTCACCGATATAAGAGACACATTGTAACATCCAACCAGCTTGAGCATGTGCAGGAACCTCTGATTGAATAAATAGAGTTGCTTTTTCTGGATCAAGCCCAATTGCAAGATATAGAGCAGCTAGGCTTTTAATGTTTTCGCGTAATTTTTTTGCGTCTTGTGGTACGGTAATCGCGTGTTGGTCCACAATACAGTAGAAGCAATTATATTCATTTTGTAATTCAATAAATTGTTTCATCGCTCCGATATAGTTTCCTAATGTTACGGACCCACTTGGTTGAATACCTGAAAAAATAGTTTGCATTTTGTTTCTCTCCTTTAAAAATATTCTGTTGATAATAGTCAAAGACAAAATAAAAAACCATCCTCCTCTAACAATTAAATGTTAGGGACGAATGGTTACCGCGTTGCCACCCTAGTTATTTTACTCAATTGAGTGAGTAAAATCTCTCGTATCCTTGTAACGTAAGGCATACGTCTGTGCCTACTCAACTTTTTCAGCAAAGATGCTCATAAGTCCATTCCATATGCTCCATTATCTGTTCACACCAACCACAGACTCTCTGTAAGAGGAAATCCTCCAAATGGGATTCATATGTACTATTCTTCTTCATAGCACGTTATTCATATTATTTTTATTATATTCTTTTCAAACTAAATTGCAAGTATTGTAGCGAAAAATAATTGGAAAACATTGATACCCAACGCGCATAAGTAGACACATTTTGAAACAACATAAGTAGCGTATATCTTTTAAAGATGAATAAAGAAATTACATAATTAGGAGGAAATCTTTTGAAAAAAATAACGTGGCTATTAAGTATAATTTTCGCGAGTGCCATCGTTCTTTCAGCCTGTGGAACATTCAATAAAGGAAAAGAGGAGGGCGGCGGAGCAGAAGGTGAAGGAGCGAAGCAAGAACTTAGAATCAATATAAGTTCTGAACCTCCAACACTACATCCGGGCTTAGCGACCGACTCAACATCTGGGGTAGTTTTGACCCATGCTTTTGAAGGTTTAACTCGAATTAATAAAAATGGCGAAGCAGAAGAAGCGATGGCGGAAAAAATCGATGTATCAGAAGATGGCAAAACATATACCTTCACGATTCGTGATGCCAAATGGTCAAATGGTGATCCTGTTACTGCACATGATTTTGAATATGCGTGGAAATGGGTACTGGTCCCTGGAAATCAATCTGACTATGCTTCACAAATTTACAACTATGTAGAAGGGGCAAAAAATGCTTACGATACTCCAGATATTTCAATCGATAAAATGGGAAATGTTGGTGTGAAGGCAATTGATGATAAAACATTAGAGGTTAAATTAGTCAACCCGACAGCTTATTTCTTAGAGTTAACGGCCTTTTATACGTATTATCCTGTAAACAGTAAAATCGCAAAGGACAAGCCAGATTGGGCAAACCGTGTTGATGAATCATATGTCTCGAACGGACCATTTGTGATTACAGATAAATCAGCAACCATTACTCTTGAAAAAAATAAGGACTATTGGGATGCTGATTCCGTAAAGCTAGCGAAAATCACAATGGATATGATTAATGACCCAAGTACAGAATATCAGAGTTTCAAAAAAGGCGAGTTGGATTGGGCTGGTGCACCTATGTCATCATTGCCAACGGATGTCATTCCCACTTTGGAGAAAGAAGGGACTCTCCAAAAAAGATCAATTGCCGGAACATATTGGTATAAGTTTAATATTAATAAAGAGCCATTCCAAAATGAAAACCTTCGAAAAGCATTAGCTTATTCAATTGATCGAAAAGCGATTGTAGATAATGTTGCCTTAGGTGGACAAATACCGGCCATGGCGTTAGTTCCAACAGCGATTCTAAAGGAAAACGAGAAAGGTTATTTCAAAGATAATGATGTTGATGCTGCAAAGGACCATTTACAAAAGGCGTTAGACGAGCTTGGCTTATCAGACGTTTCTGAGCTCCCTGCGATTGCGCTATCCTACAATACTTCAGAAGGTCATCAAAAGATTGCACAAGCAATCCAAGATATGTGGAGAAAGAATCTAGGGGTAAATGTAACCCTTAATAATGCGGAATGGACTGTGTACCTTGACAATATTGACACAGGTAATTTCCAAATTGGTCGTGCGGGCTGGTTGGCCGATTTCAATGACCCTGTAAATTTCCTTGAAATCTATACAGTACCACAAGGAAATAATGATACAGGTTGGACAAACGAGACTTTTAATAATCTTCTTTCACAGGCTGCTAAAGAAACAGACAAGGACAAGCGTCTTGGATTACTGAAAGAGGCAGAACAATTAGTAATAAGCGAAATGCCGATCGCACCTATATACTTCTATACGAACAACTGGGTTCAAAATGACCACCTAAAAGGAGTTGTTATTTCTCCATTAGGTGATGCTCAATTTAAGTGGGCTTATTTTGAGTAATGCTAATCACCAGAAAAACAAAAAAAGTAAGGTATATAGTTGGCCTATATACCTTATTTTTTGAAAATCCGTAAGTGATTTGCAATAGGAGGTGTACATAGTGGCAAAATATATCATTAAGAGACTAATCTACATGATTGTTTCTCTCATCCTGATTGTAACCGCCACATTTTTCTTAATGCAAGCGGCTCCGGGAGGTCCATTTACAAAGGAAAAGGAAGTTCCGCCAGAAATTGAAGCAGCTCTTAATGCCCATTATGGTTTGGATCAACCATTATATAAACAGTATTTTGACTATTTATATGATGTGGCAAGATGGGATTTCGGTCCATCCTTCAAATATAAAGCAATGACTGTGAATGAAATCATAAATAATGGATTTCCGATTTCCCTTTTCTTAGGGATCGAGGCCATTCTAATCGCTATTGCTTTTGGGGTTGTATTAGGTGTGATTGCAGCCCTATATCATAATAAATGGCAGGATTATTCCGCCATGATAGTTGCAGTATTAGGGATTTCTGTTCCAAGCTTTATTTTAGCTACAGTTTTACAATATATTTTCGCCATTAAGCTAGACCTTTTTCCTGTTGCGAGATGGGAATCTTTTATGCATACCATTTTACCTGCAATTGCACTTGCATCCTCACCAATGGCCTTTATTGCACGATTAACTCGTTCAAGTATGCTTGAGGTATTAAACAATGATTACATAAAAACAGCTCGTGCAAAAGGATTAGCTCAGGGCACGATTACCATGAAGCATACCATTCGTAATGCAATGCTACCAGTTGTCTCATATATGGGACCTTTAACTGCAGGAATTTTAACGGGTAGCTTTGTTATTGAAAAAATCTTTGGAATACCAGGATTAGGGGACGAATTTGTAACGAGTATCACAAACCGTGATTACACAGTAATTATGGGAGTCACTGTTTTTTATAGTATCTTACTCTTGATTTCTGTTCTCCTTGTCGATATTTTGTACGGATTTATTGATCCTCGCATCAAGTTATCTGGGGCGAAGAAAGGAGAGTAACTTATGCAGAATATTCCAAAGGAAATGTTTACTCCAGCTACTATAAATGAGAATGAAGCAGAAAAAATTTCTAAACCAAGTTTATCCTTTTGGAAGGATGTCACTTCAAGATTTAAGAAAAATAAACTTGCATTAGTGGGTATCGTTCTTTTAATCCTTTTATTAATTATGGCTATTTTTGGCCCTATGATGAATGAATTTGATTATCGAACAACTGACCTTGCTCATGCCAATGAGGCACCATCTAGTGTGCATTGGTTTGGGACAGATGAGTTAGGGAGAGATGTTTTTACAAGGACGTGGGAAGGTGCACGAATCTCTTTATTTATTGGACTTGCAGCGGCGGTTATTGACCTTGTAATTGGAGTGTTATGGGGTGGCATATCCGGCTACATGGGCGGAAAAGTTGATGAATTTATGATGAGATTTGCTGATATTTTATATGGGGTACCTTATTTGCTATTAGTTATTTTACTTATGGTTATTCTCGAACAAGGATTAGGCACAATGATTCTTGCAATGACAATTACTGGCTGGATCAATATGGCGAGGATTGTTAGAGGACAAGTCTTGCAGTTGAAGTATCAGGAATATGTTCTTGCGGCTCAAACGCTTGGTGCAGATGTCAAACGAATTATGTTTAAGCACTTGATTCCGAATTCGATGGGTCCAATTTTAGTTACCATGACGTTAACGATTCCAAATGCAATCTTTACTGAATCCTTTTTAAGTTATCTTGGCTTAGGTGTGCAGGTTCCACTAGCCAGCTGGGGAACGATGGCTTCAGAGGGATTGCCGGCTTTTGAATACTATCCATGGCGTTTGTTCTTCCCGGCCATCTTAATCTGTATCACAATCTTTGCTTTTAACGTAATAGGCGATGGAATGCGAGACGCATTAGACCCAAGGATGCGCAAGTAAGGGAGTGAGTCAATGGAAAAGTTATTAGAAGTAAAAGACCTTGAAGTCGCTTTTCAAACCTATGCGGGTGAAGTAAAAGCTGTCCGCGGTGTTAATTTTGATTTATATAAGGGTGAAACACTTGCGATTGTTGGAGAATCAGGATCAGGTAAAAGTGTAACTTCTCAAACAATCATGAAGCTTATTCCAATGCCGCCTGGAAAAATTACGAATGGACAAATCCTTTTTGATGGAGAAGATCTTGTTCCAAAAACCAATAAGGAAATGGAGAAGATTCGCGGAAAGGATATAGGAATGATCTTTCAAGACCCAATGACCTCCCTTAATCCAACAATGAAGGTCGGCATGCAGATTATGGAGGTTTTGATTAAGCATCAAAATATGTCCAAGGGCAACGCAAAGGATCGTGCAATTGAGCTCCTCCGGCTTGTTGGAATTGCCAGCCCCGAGAAGCGAGTAAATCAATATCCACATGAATTTAGTGGTGGAATGAGACAGCGTGCGATGATTGCCATTGCATTGGCTTCAAGCCCTAAATTATTAATTGCAGACGAACCAACCACGGCATTGGACGTAACAATTCAAGCGCAAATATTGGAATTAATGAAGGACCTCCAAAAAAAGCTGGAGACTTCGATTATTTTTATCACCCATGATTTAGGCGTCGTTGCCAATGTCGCAGATAGGGTTGCTGTGATGTATGCCGGAAAAATAGTTGAATACGGTACGGTTGATGAAATATTTTATAATCCAAAGCATCCATATACATGGGGATTATTATCATCAATGCCTAGTCTAGATAATGATGATCGAACAGAGCTTTTGGCAATACCAGGGTCACCCCCTGATCTTACGAATCCACCGAAAGGGGATGCGTTTGCACCAAGAAATCGATTTGCAATGAAAATTGATTATGAAATGGAACCACCGATGTTTAAGGTTTCGGACACACACTATGCTGCAACATGGCTTCTACACCCTGACGCACCAAAAGTGGAACCGCCTGAAGCCGTAAGACGTCGAATGAAAAATTTCTCATCCGGTAGACAACAGAAAGGATGATGAATGAAATGGCTGAAAAACAAAAACTAGTTGAAATCAAAAATTTAAAACAATATTTTAATGTTGGTAAACCCAATTTGGTTAAAGCAGTGGATGGGATTACTTTTGATATTTACAAGGGAGAAACATTAGGACTAGTGGGTGAATCCGGTTGTGGTAAATCAACCACTGGAAGGACAATAATACGCTTATATAATGCTACCGGTGGCGAGGTAGTTTTTAACGGAGAAAATGTTCATGGGAAAAAGTCCAAAAAAGAGCTGAAAAAGTTTAACCGAAAGATGCAAATGATTTTCCAGGACCCATATGCTTCTTTGAATCCGAGAATGACTGTAGCGGATATTGTGGCTGAGGGTATTGATATTCATGGGCTTGCCAAAAACAATAGTGACCGAATGGAACAAGTTTATTCTCTTTTGGAGACAGTTGGATTAAACCGTGAGCATGCTAATCGGTATCCACATGAATTCTCTGGGGGACAGCGTCAGCGGATTGGAATTGCACGTGCGCTTGCGGTAAAACCAGATTTTATAATCGCAGATGAACCAATTTCTGCCCTGGACGTATCCATTCAAGCACAAGTAGTTAATTTGATGAAAAGGCTCCAAAAAGAAAAAGGGCTGACATACCTATTTATTGCTCATGATTTGTCAATGGTAAAATACATTAGTGACCGAATTGGAGTTATGTATTTCGGAAAAATCGTTGAGCTTGCCGAAGCGAACGATTTATATTCAAACCCCATTCATCCATATACAAGATCATTGTTATCAGCAATTCCATTGCCAGACCCTGATTATGAACGGGATCGGAAAAGACTTATCTATGATCCAAAAGAGCATGGATATTTAGAAAGTGAAGAGATAAAACTCCGAGAAATTAGACCAGGACATCTTGTCGCTTGTTCAGAAAAGGAATACAAAGAATATAAAGCAAAGTACAGTTAAAATGGCCTCTTTAATAGGGCCATTTTTTTTTGACCACATTTACCACTTATAACACAATGGTTTATAAGAAAACTATAATTATAAAGACAAAACAGCTCATACAATTGAATAAATACAAAAGTTATGAAAAGTTTGTCTAATTTTGTATTATTTTCTGAAAAACTTATTTATAATGTGTCAATAGAGAGTGGAAGGAGGATATCATGAAAAAAATTATCTCTTTTCTAATGGTTTTTGTTGTAGTAGGATTTGGTCTGTTTTTTGTAACTCAAACAGGCTCTGCAGAGAATGAAAATGTCTCGATAGCATCTCATGCGACCAGTAAATTGGTGATGACTAAAAAAGTAATCCCTGAAACGGTTAGCCGGTTTGAATTTAATTCGGGTCTTCAATTTGAATACCCTGACGCTATTAGAGGCATTTATGTTTCTGCACATTCAGCGGGTGGTGATCGATTTTCACAACTTGTCCAACTAATTGATGGGACTGACCTTAATGCAATGGTTATTGATGTTAAGGACGACTTCGGATATTTAACTTACGTACCGCCACAAGGCTCAAATTATCAAGGAATTAGTAAAGATTATATCAATGACCCTACGACCATGCTTAAAAAGCTTGAGGAAAAGAAAATTTATCCAATCGCAAGGGTTGTCGTGTTTAAGGATTCGGTATTAGCAAAGAAGAGACCGGATTTATCGTTTAAAGAAGGTGATAAGGTTTGGACGAATCCGAGAGGGGAAGCATTCGTAAATCCATTTTTAAAAGAGGTTTGGGATTACAATGTAGGGATTGCAATTGAAGCTGCAAAGCTTGGATTCCAAGAGATTCAATTTGATTATGTCCGCTTTCCTGAAGGATTTGAGAAACTTGATCGATCATTAACATTTGGTATGGGGGAATATGAAAAAGCGAATTCTGATAATGTCCAAAAACGTGTTGCAGCAGTTACGGATTTTGTTGCATATGCAAAAGAAAAATTAGAGCCCTATAATGTAAAGGTTTCGGTTGATATTTTTGGATATAGCGCAACTCTGCCAGAAGCTCCTGGGATTGGACAAAATTTCTCAAAGATTTCAGAGCATGTCGATGTTATTTCATCAATGATTTATCCTAGTCACTGGACTTCTTATTTTGGAATTCCACGTCCGGATCTTGAACCGTATCGATTAGTATCCGAATACGCAAAGGTTGAAAATCATAAGCTTAGCCAAATTGAAAACAGACCAATTTCGAGACCATGGCTACAAGACTTTACAGCCAGTTGGCTTGGAAAAGGAAATTATACAGTCTACGGAAAAGCTGAAATTGAAGCTCAAATAAAAGGATTGCAAGACCAAGGAATTAATGAATTTCTACTTTGGAATGCCGCAAATTCCTACACAAAAGGCGTAGATTACACGCCATAGGGCAACTATAAGAGCAAAAAAAGATAAAAAATGGCTGACCCAAGTTAGGGCCAGCCTTCGTTATGTTATTTTTTTCGTCCGCCAACGTTTTTCCAACCAGCTTTTACATTTAAATCACGGTTAACAATATCAGAACCAGATTTGCCTCCAAAAACTCGTTCTCCAACGCCATTTGCCATAACACCCATCAAAGCAGTAATACCAATGACCAAAACAGCAATAAGACCTAGATCCATTATGTAGTTTGCCATGAATATCTCCTTTCGTGAAAAGGGTTTCTTACTTCTATTCTATTCCAAGTTTACTTTTATTAAAAGAGGGAATATCTATATTTAAAACGAATTGTCCTAACTTACATACACTATGGATATCCGATTAAAAATACAAGGAGCAGATATATGAATTGGTATGAGAAACTAAATAAGTATTTTCCAACCGAAGAAATGAAATCAAAAGAACATATGGAAACACTTTTGAAGGAAAAAGGGGATATATATTATAAAGATGAAGGACCTTATCATGTCCTCATGTATGCTGAATTGGATCGTTTTATTTTTATTGACTACCTTTTTGTTTCAAAAGAATCCCGTGGACAAGGCTTAGGTCATAAACTCATCGAAAAACTAAAGAAAAAGGGTAAACCAATTATACTTGAGGTCGAACCCGTCGATTATAAAGACTCAGACACTGAAAAAAGGTTAAGGTTCTATAAACGAGAAGGTTTTGAACATGCAACCTCAATTGGATACGAACGTAAATCATTGGCAACAAATGAACTTAATCAAATGGAGATTTTATACTGGTCTCCAACAAATCAATCCGAAGAACTTGTATTTAAAGCCATGAGAAAAACATATGAAGAAATTCACATATATAAAGATAAAGAATTTTATGGAGATTCTTACCAAGACGTTGATCAAGTATTATCATTTAACGACAATAATGATAATCGGGACATCTTAAAAAATGTGTAATTTTGTATGAGATAGGTAATGACAATTCCTATTGCTTTTCTATTTAGAACCATAGATGTATCAAGCTCTTAATGATTCAAAAGTTTTCTTCAAAATTGTCTATCTTTCTCAGAAAATTTGAGGTATAATAATTAAAGAAATTACTTAATTAAAGTCATTTTAATTTAGCATTATTTTCACCCATGACCAATCATGCAGATTGTTAAGTAATAACTTTACTTTTAAGGGAGTGATAAGGTTAATGGTTACTCTTTATACTTCTCCAAGCTGTACTTCTTGCCGTAAAGCGAAGTCATGGTTAGAGGAAAATCAAATTCCATATCAAGAAAGAAATATTATTTCAGATTCTCTTTCAATCGAAGAGATCAAAGAAATTTTACGTATGACGGAAGACGGAACAGATGAAATCATTTCAACTCGTTCAAAGGTATTCCAAAAATTGAATGTAAATCTTGAGACAATGCCTCTTCAGGATTTATACAAATTAATTCAAGAAAACCCTGGTCTACTTCGTCGACCAATAATTATCGATGAAAAGAGACTTCAGGTAGGATATAACGAGGACGAAATTCGCAGATTTCTACCAAGAAAAGTTCGTACTTTCCAACTAAAAGAAGCACAACGCTTAGTAAACTAACATCAAGAAACTTCTACTGTAAAAACGTAGGAGTTTTTTTATTTATTAGGACATATTACTCGTTTTCCATCGCAATTCGTATTATAATGGTACATAAAATAGAAGGTACCCGAAATATGATAACCATTAATCCGGGCTAAACAACTGTTTTTTTAAAATTAACCTTTTTTATTTCCATTCTCATATCTTTTAACATAAAATAAAAGTACAAGATATAGGCTTTTTTCTAGTCTAAGGTTATTCTACAACATTTATGGGAAAAGTGAATAAAAGAGTATCTGGCTCGGGGGTATAACGTCCCTTCAAAATCTGAGCAAGAAGGGAGAGGTTCTGTAATGGAAATCGAACGAATTAACGAACATACAGTAAAATTCTATATTTCTTATAATGACATAGAGCAACGTGGGTTTGAGCGTGAAGAAATCTGGTATAACCGAGAGCGAAGTGAAGAGCTCTTCTGGGAAATGATGGATGAAATTCATCAGGAAGAAGAATTCACGATTGATGGTCCACTATGGATCCAGGTCCAGGCGTTAGAAAAAGGTCTGGAAGTTCTTGTAACACGAGCACAGCTTTCCAAAGATGGAAATAAATATGAGCTTCCTGCTGGCGATGATAAGCTTCCAGTTGATGAAAAGATTGAATCTTTACTTGACCAACAATTTCATTCAAAATACGAGGACAAAGATTTAATTGAGGAATTTGAGGAAGAAAACTTCCAATTTTTAATTCGATTTCAAGATTTTGAAGATGTCATTTCACTTGCACATCGAATCCAGCTTGAGGAATTAACCAATTCCTTGTACTCCTTCGAAAATAAGTATTACTTATTTATCGAATTTAACGAGGAAATCTACACAGAGGATGAACTTGAAGATATGCTTAGCATTGTGTTAGAGTATGGGCAAGAATCAGCATTGTCGATTCATAGAATCGAAGAATACGGTAAAAAGATTATCAATGAGAATGCGTTAGAAGAAATGGTTAAATATTTCTCGCTATAACCGAAGGTCGATTTCATTTTTTGAAATCGGCTTTTTAACTTTAATCAGGAGAAGTGCGACTTCCCCTGATTAAAGTTAAAGCCTCCGACGGAGACATGCGATTTTCAAAGGAGACTTTTCGAGCATAGGATCAAAGACTAAGAACGCCACGTCCTGATGTCTTCGTCTTTGTGACCCACATCGTGTGGGCCTAAAAAATCTGGGCGCAAATACGCCAAGGTGTATTTGATTGAGTTTCAAAAAGTTCATAATTTTTTAATTGTACAACTCTGTCATCTATGCTAATTTTATAGGGCAACCAATATATTGAATAAGGAGATGATGCCGTGTTTGTTGCATTACGTGAAAATGGTGAATACATTTCACTTGTGGAAAAATGGGAGCGTTCAGATTTACTTAAGCTTCGCAGCCATGAGGCCTTTCTTTGTCCAGCATGCCAAAGCAAAGTGCAGCTAAAAGCAGGTTTGAAAAAGACTCATCATTTCGCACATCTAAAAGGTGCAGAATGCACCATAAAAACAGAACCAGAATCCGAGTATCACCTTGAGGGTAAACGACAACTATATCAGTGGTTCCAGTCCCAAGGGTTTGATGTCATACTCGAGCCATTTTTACCCGAAATTTCACAACGTCCAGACCTCTTAGTGACAACACAAAATAAACGCTACGCAATTGAGTACCAATGCTCCCAAATCGATTATCCCTTGTTTAAAAAAAGATCAGATTCCTACAAAAATGAAGGAATCGTGCCCATTTGGATTTTAGGGGCAAAATGGTTTAAACGAATGTCTACCTATTCGGTTCGTCTATCACCATTTCAATGGCTGTTTGCTACCTCCTTCAATCAACCAATCCAACCTAGCATCCTTTATTACTGCCCAGATACTTCTACATTCATCAAACTATCTAATCTCCAACCATTTACAACAGGTGAAGCCTTTTGTTCCATCCATTTTTATAAAGAAAAAGTAATATCCTTTTCAAGACTTTTGACCCCAACCATTCCTACATTAACTTTACGAAAATTATGGAATAGAAAAAAACAAAAATGGAGAGAAAGTTACTCTATATATTCAACCAACCATTTGGCTCCATTTTTGACTATACTTTATCAAAACCGTATACCACCGGCTCACTTACCTGCTGAGGCGGGATTACCCGTCCAATCAGGCTACTGGTTACATACACCGCCGATGATATGGCAAATGTGGATTTTGCTAGATTTCTTGCTTCAGCTTAGGAGAGGGGATACTTTCTTTTTTTCTAAAGTAATGGAGGTCATTGCAAAGAGAATCGCTACAAAAGATATTTTGGTTAGAAAGCTGCCTTTGGTGTTTCATACCCAATATTCACAGGCCATAGAAGAATACTTGCAAATACTTGTAGCAACAGGCAACCTTAAAAAAATCTCGAAGACCAAATATGAAAAGGCAGGGGTGTTTGAAATACCCATTAATTTAGATGAGGCTAGTAAAATGGATGATAAACAGTTGGCAAGTGTTGGAAAGCATGAAGAAGGTGGATTGGCACAACATAATATTGGTAGAGACCTGAGTCGAGATTGAATTCAAAAAACTTAAACTTTTTCAATAAAAAAGGAGATAATTCATATCATATCGAATACTTTTTAGTGAATAGGAAATAGGAGGTTTAAAAAAATGGCTGAACAATCAACTGTTAAAAAGCTCCCTAATCGGAGTGAAATTGCCGAGCAAGATACATGGAGATTAGAAGATATTTTTGCTTCAGATGCAGATTGGGAAAAGGAATTTACTGAAGTAAAAGAGATGATTCCTGAAATTGAAGCATTCCAAGGTAGTCTTAGCGAATCTGCGGATAAGCTTTATAAGGCATTAGCTTATCAAGATGCGATTTCTTTACGAATGGGGAAACTCTATACATATGCGCATATGCGCAATGACCAGGATACATCAAATTCGCTTTATCAGGGGTTATATGATCGTGCAACAAATCTATATACACAAGTAGGAAGTGCACTTGCATTTATCGTACCTGAAATTCTATCCGTCGATGAAGAAAAAATCAAATCCTTCTTAGCAGAAAAAGAGGAACTGAAGGTATATGAGCATGCTTTAAACGACATCAATCGTGAACGTCCACACGTTCTAACTGCAAAAGAAGAAGCATTGCTTGCACAAGCCTATGAGGTAATGGATTCCTCAAGCAATACGTTTGGTATGTTAAACAACGCAGATTTAACATTCCCAACTATTAAAGATGAGAATGGGGAAGAGGTTGAAATTACGCATGGTCGTTATATTCGCTTCCTCGAAAGCTCAGATCGACGTGTAAGAGAAGAAGCGTTCAAATCAGTTTATGACATATATGGCAAATTTAAAAACACTTTTGGAAGCACATTGAGTGGAACTGTTAAAAAGGATAATTTTAATGCCCGTGTTCGAAATTATAAATCTGCCCGTGAAGCGGCCTTAAGCAGCAATAATATACCTGAGACCGTGTATGATAACTTAGTAAATACCATAAATGATAATCTTCCACTGTTGCATCGCTATGTCGACCTTCGCAAAAAAGCTCTAGGTGTAGATGAACTACATATGTATGACCTCTATACACCACTTGTGAAGGATGTAAAAATGGAGGTTTCTTATGAGGAAGCAAGGGATTATATCCTTAATGGGCTTGCTCCATTAGGCGAGGATTATTTAAATGTTTTAAAAGAAGGCTTTGATAATAGATGGGTGGATGTTCACGAGAATAAAGGAAAGCGAAGCGGGGCTTATTCTTCAGGAACCTATGGTACAAATCCATATATCCTTATGAACTGGCAGGACAATGTGAACAATCTATTTACATTAGCCCATGAATTTGGCCACTCCGTTCATAGCTACTATACAAGGAATAACCAGCCGTACACTTATGGAAACTATTCCATCTTTGTAGCAGAAGTAGCATCAACTTGTAATGAAGCACTACTCGGAGATTATTTATTAAAAACAATTGATGATGACCAAAAAAGATTATATCTTTTAAATCATCAGCTTGAAGGCTTTAGAGGAACAGTATTCCGTCAGACTATGTTTGCGGAATTTGAACATATGATTCATATGAAAGCCCAAGAGGGAGTAGCATTAACACCTGATTTATTCACAGAAATGTATTATGAACTGAATAAAAAATACTTTGGAACTAATATTGTTGTGGATGAGGAAATTGGATTAGAATGGTCACGTATTCCACATTTCTACTACAATTATTATGTGTATCAATATGCAACAGGCTACAGTGCGGCAACGGCATTAAGTAAGCAAATCCTAGAAGAAGGTAAGCCTGCTGTTGATCGTTATATTAACAATTTCCTAAAAGCGGGAAGCTCTAATTATCCAATTGAGGTACTAAAAAATGCGGGTGTGGACATGACTTCTGCAGAACCAATCAAAGAAGCATGTAAAGTATTCGAAGCTACACTAACTGAAATGGAAAAATTATTAGAGAAATAATAAAAAGGGGGCATCCGTGTTGGATGCCCTTCGCTATGAACGAAAACCCCTGAAACGATTACGATGATTATAAATAACGAGTGTCACAAGTAATGAAAGAAATAAAAGAGGGGTTGTGATATAAAGGGGAATTAATTTCATTAAACCCAATATATTTAGTCCAAAGGTGATGATGATCATGAAAGTCCCAATTATCAGCCCGATTTTCCTCATTTTTAAGTCCTCCATACATATGAATTCAGATTAACGAAAAATAAACTCCTCATTGATCGAAGTTTCACTATATATTTTATATCTATGTCCAAGCTTACGTTTTAAGAATAGGAATTTGACAACTTTGTGAAAAAATGTACAAATAGTTGAAAATGGTTATCAATCTTGTTATCATTTAATCAAGAAGTAATCACACAAACAACACCCCTTTGTTTGAAGTGAAATTTCTCCCATCCCCTTTATTGAAATAGAAAAACGACTTGGACCAATTGGGTTCAAGTCGTTTTTGTTATTCTATATCTAGCTCCAGCGCCTAGCCCCTCGAGGTCATAAGCCAATCCGTCAAGAAGGATAAAAGGCATCCTTCTCGCCGGCTTTTCTTATGCTTGTCGGGGCTGAGCAAGGCGCTTGCACTTTTATTCCATATATCTCCAGAAAGTACCGTATTTAACAGGAACTTGTTCAACTTTTTGCTTTAATATTAGCTTTTTCATTTCACGTTCGACTTCTGGTATAGGTAAATCGTACAGAACTGAAATTTCTTTTGAGGCAACAAATTTAAAGCATTTTAAGAAATCCTCCAATGATGGTGGAGGAGTAGGTTCTATTTTTTCACCAAGCATATCGTGAATAATATGAACATACATTTCATATGGATAACAGCCAGTAATTTTCAGGCCTTCCTCTTCAATGTTCTCATTAAAGAAAACAAGTGTCGGAATTTCATCCACTTCCATTTCAGATGTTATTTTTAAATCGCATTGAAATGCTTTTGCAGCACTTGATGAATGAAGATCATTTAAAAATTCATTTACATCAAGACCAACCTCTTCTGCACACGTAAGCAATACATCTGCATCAGAAATATCACGTTTTTCTAGAAAAAGATTTTCCTGGAGCTTTCGTAAAAAACGGATTCCTGCTTTTTTTCCTTGCAGTTCTGCAGCTTTAATCGCAATTGATACAGAATGAGGAGCAGAAATTGGGTTTTCAAGCCATAGGTTTCCGTCACAAGACATTCCTGATCTACTTGCAGTGCGTTCCCACACTTGAGCCAAATCAGCAGGCTTATTCTTCTTTTGAATATTCAAGGAAGCAAGGCGGCCGCTTAAAATATGGCGAATCGTAAAATACTTTCCATATTCAATTGTTAGCTTTTTTAATATGGGTTCCAATGACCAACAATCAGGACATAGTGGATCAATAAACATATAGATTTCCAATGGCCGGTTACTAGATGAATGATTGAATCCCATATTTTCATTATGTTTCAAGACCTTACCCCCTTTCTACTCGCAAGGAGTGTATATCATATGTTGAATGTAATAACATTTTATCAATGGAAGAGATTTAACTCAAATAAAGCGCACTTTTATGGGAATGAAATTTATGGAATCGAAATATTATTTTGGTATAAATGAAAAAACTCTCCCTTAATAGGAGGGAGAGTCCATGTTATCCGATATACGTTTCCGTTACTTTTCTTACATAATTTTGTGTTTCTTTAAAGGGCGGAATGCCACCATACTTGTCAACATTTCCAGGTCCGGCATTATATGCGGCTAAAGCAAGTGAAACATTTCCATTATAGCGGTCTAGCATATTTCGTAGGTATTTTGTACCTGCTTCTATATTCTGAGCTGGATCCGTAATATCTGTAACGCCCAATCCACGTGCTGTTGCAGGCATAAGCTGCATTAGACCAGTCGCACCTGCATGGCTTTTCGCATTTGGATTAAAATTGGATTCTTGCTTAATGACAGAGCTAATTAAACGTGCATCAACATTGTACTTTTGTGCCGCTTGTTGAATCAAATCATCAAAACTGGTGGATACAGATATAGTTTGAGAATTTGAAATCGTTAACGGCATATAATGTTTATTGCTATTTAAAGATGTAAGATTAACCTGCGAACGGATACTTTCAGCTGGTGTATTAGGTGAATTAGACATCAGCTGTAACAGCATGTCTTTAAATATGGAGCCGTCATTATTCGTTGACGGTGAATCTGTAGTTGAAACATTTCGTAGCGCCTGTAGCTCCATTAATACTTTAAAATCTATCTTCAACTGCGTTCCTCTCCTAGTAGAATTTGTTTTTTTCGATTATAAAATCTTAGAATTTTATTATCTGTTTTACGAATTGGTATATTGTATTGATTGAGTAGCTCTTTAAAAATAACTTTTCCTGACACTTCATCGGTTACTTCATATTCTATCTCGAAATCACTTGTGTTTAAATAGTAACTCTTATCCAATACGAGTAAGCCATTTTTATATTCGAATTCAGCTCTTTTGGTTTTAAGTGACCCAAAGAATGTAATATCCATTGGATTGATAGATAGTGTTATTAAAATGGAAGAGACATCACCTTCAATAATATGACCACCATCAAGCATTTGTTTGGCTTCTTCAATTGTTAATTCTTGGTGTGTCTCAAGTAATCCACGAGGGGCTGGCTGTTTTAATGTGAGTGTATATGTACCTTTCTTTTCACGAATTCGAAGGGCAGCCCCCAGATTTTTCAAAGAAAACTCGGCTGTATCAAAATAAAAATTCTCTTGTATCACTATTTTGTCATCGTCGATCGAGAATGCAGAAAGTAATTGATAATATTCGTCTTCTTCTAGAATATTTTTAAATTCAATCTCAAGCTCTTGGCGCATTTTTTCAACGTCCTTTATAACAGTTTGTTATATTATATCATGCGATGTGTCTTTTTTAAGAATTGGTTAGCAGTTTCTTTATAGATTCGATGTACATATGATAAAATAGGTGTGGATTTGGAAATGAGAAAAAGGAGATTACTAATGCAGAAGCGTATTGAAATTAGTCATTTAAATTATTCTAACAACGGATTAGAGCTTAAGGCGGATCAAACAGATTTTGGCACGGCAGGATTGCGTGCCAGTGGTCAAATGCTCGTTGATTCCGATTCACTAGCATTCATTTACAAACTTGAAAATGAACAGGAATTTATATATGTGAGTTTGCCATCAGCTGTCTGGCCATCACTTAAAAAAGTTATTTCTGAAAAACAACAAGTTATTTTACACCTAGAAGAAAACGAAATTGAACTAGCCGACATCATTCCTGAATTGGAATACCTATTAGAAAATATTGAAGGTAATGCCAATTATGGAAATGAGATGGTCGAGCTCGTTGAGAGCACATTTTTATCCGAATAAGCTAAGAAAAACGGGGGACTATCATGAATAAAGACTGGGATCTTTTTTTGGCTCCATACAAGCAGGCGATTGATGAGCTAAAAATTAAGCTTAAAGGGATGAGAGCTCAATTTGAAATGCAAGGTACCCATTCCCCAATCGAATTTGTTACAGGAAGAGTAAAGCCAATCCCTAGTATTTTAGATAAAGCATCAAAGAAAAACATACCGCTTGACAAAATCGAAGAAGAGATGCAAGACATCGCAGGCTTGCGAATGATGTGTCAATTTGTAGATGATATCAAGCTGGTTGTTGAATTATTAAGGATGCGAAATGATTTAGAAATTGTTGAAGAACGAGACTATATTTCACAAAAGAAAGAGAGCGGATATCGTTCCTATCACCTCGTGATCAAGTATCCTGTTCAAACCATTAATGGTGAGAAGAAAATTTTAGTAGAAATACAGGTTCGGACTCTTGCTATGAATTTTTGGGCAACGATTGAACATTCCTTAAACTACAAATATAAAGGCAGATTTCCTGAAGAAATCGAGCATCGCCTACAACGTGCGGCAGAAGCAGCCTATCTTCTTGATGAGGAAATGTCTAAAATACGGGGCGAAATTCAAGAAGCACAAGTTATTTTTTCAAGAAAAACGGATAGTAAGGATTCTGATAAAACTTAATGGATAGGGTGTAAGACATGAAATTTGCTGTAACTTCGAGAGGTGACTCGAACTCGAATACATTAATGCAAAAAATAAAAACATACTTAATGGACTTCGGGCTCACATATGACGAGGATCAACCTGATATTGTCGTAACTGTCGGAGGAGATGGAACACTATTATATGCTTTTCACCGTTACCGCAGCCGATTAGATAAAACAGCGTTTGTAGGTATTCACACAGGTCATCTTGGGTTTTATGCAGATTGGGTTCCAGAAGAAATAGAGAAACTCGTAATTGCCATTGCTAAAACTCCATATCAGGTGGTTGAATATCCATTACTTGAGGTATATATTCGTTATATCAACGGTGGTCGGGAATCTAGATATCTTGCTTTAAATGAATGTACGGTAAAAAGTGTAGAGGGATCGCTTGTGATGGACCTTGAAATCAAGGGCCAGCTTTTTGAAACATTCCGTGGTGATGGGTTATGTATATCGACACCTTCAGGAAGTACTGCATATAACAAAGCCCTCGGGGGGGCCATTTTACATCCATCGATTGAGGCCATACAGGTTGCGGAAATGGCTTCAATTAATAATCGGGTGTTTCGAACGGTCGGTTCACCATTGATTTTACCGAACCATCATACGATTTTAATGAAACCAGTAAATGATGTCGATTTTCACATTACGATTGATCATTTAACCCTTTTACACAAGGATGTGAAATCTATTCAATGCCGCGTCGCTCCTGAAAAAGTCCGTTTCGCACGATTCCGCCCCTTCCCATTTTGGAAGAGGGTACGAGATTCGTTTATATCGGACTAACAGAAATGCGGAGGCGAGCGTATAGCGACGTACGGACTGGGGCCCACACGAAGCGGGTCACACAGACGTTGCCACAGGATGTGGCGTACTTAGTCTGTGTTCCATAAGGAGATAAAGGAAACACGGTGACCGATGTTGAGCTTATCGTACGAAGGGTGAAGGAAGTCTCGCTAGTCGCTGCGAGTCGTAGTTGAACTATTGGAAGGGATAGAAGATTGTGGCGGCTTTTACATTAGAATGGAAGGTATCATCACATGATACAGGAAAGTTAGTCAAAGATTTTTTAAAAGAGCATGACATTTCAAAAACGGCTCTTACCGATATTAAGTTCGCAGGTGGTGGCATTTTTATCAATAGCACTCCTGTCACGGTTCGACATCGTTTAATGGAAGGCGAGGTCCTTAAGGTTGTATTCCCACCAGAGCAACCAAGTTTAGAATTAAAACCTGAAAATCTACCTTTACAAATAGTGTATGAGGACCCTTATGTATTGGTTGTGAACAAACCGCCATATCAGCAATCAATCCCATCCCGGGATGCCTCAACTGGAAGCCTAGCGAATGCACTTTTGTATTACTATCAATCTAAAGGTCTTAATGCAACGGTACATTTAGTTAATCGACTAGATCGAGATACATCTGGACTATTGTTAGTTGCAAAGCATCGTCACATTCATCATCTTTTATCTAAGCAACAAAAGGCAGGAAGATTGAAAAGGACGTATGAAGCCATAGTGCATGGTGGGGTAGATGTGGATTCCGGGACGATCGATGCCCCAATTGGAAGGAAAGATGACAGTATTATTGAGCGCCAGGTGAGGGAGGATGGACAGAGTGCAGTTACCCATTTTCAAGTTATTCAAAAGCTTGGTGATTGCACGCATGTAAGGCTCCAGCTAGAGACAGGGAGAACCCATCAAATTCGTGTCCATCTTTCTCATATTGGTCATCCAATTGTAGGAGATGATTTGTATGGAGGCTTGCGTGTGGAAATGGGCAGGCAAGCACTTCATTGCCGAGAGCTTAGTTTTTTGCATCCAATGGATAAAAAAGAGGTAGTCTTTTATGCAGAACTACCGGAAGATATGAAAGAGTTACTGGAAAAAGCGACCTTTTGAGGTCGCTTTTGTGTTTTTCTTGTGGTTGAGGTGCATGATATTCCGAAAACTGGAAGGTGGTGACCCTCGAACTGGGCTGGAGATACATCACAATCCAAATATTAGGAAGTTGGTGACCCTCGAACTGAGCTGGAGGTACATCGTAATCCAAATATTA
>NZ_JBALOQ010000059.1:0-27839 GCF_036962705.1 Bacillus sp. JJ1562 | reverse complement strand
TCGAACTGAGCTGGAGGTGAACCGAAATCCAAATATTAGGAGATTGATGACCCTCGAACTGAACTGGAGGTGCAACTAAACTACCCAACCTCCCGAAACTTTTCCTTCACAAGCGGCATCGACGAAGGCACTGAGATTGTATCCATCTCAGGATACCTCAAAGCCGTCAAGCTTCCGCCGAACACGCAACCGGTATCGATATTCACCGTATGATTTACCCATCTGGGCTCCTGCACTGGCGTATGCCCGTAAACAATCCACGATGATCCCTTATATTGTTTTGCCCAATCTCGTCTTTCTGGCGTTCCATCAGGGTTGTTTTTACCTGTAATGTCCCCATACAACACAAAGGTTTTCACTTTTTTATCATTACGACCGATATAATCCTCACGTATCCCTGCATGTGCAATGACTAGCTTTCCTCCATCCAGTCTTTCATAAAGCGGGGCAGACTCATACAACTCAATAAACTGATTACGAATCGATTCTTGATTCATTGTATCGAGAGCCTCATATTCGGCCGCTGTTGTTTCCAAGCCATGTGTAGTTTGGACCTTGTTCCCGAGAAAAAAACGATATAGCTTATTACAATGATTGCCCGGTACATAAAACGCCTTTTTCTCCTGAACTACAAGCTTGTATACAGTTTCAATTACCTTCAACGACTCTGGACCGCGATCTGTTAAGTCTCCTACAAAAGCTAACACTCGTTCATTATGTATGGGAATCCCGCTTTCCCACGAATAGCCTAATTCTGTTGTTAATTCTTCAAACTCCTTATAACATCCATGAATGTCACCGATTACATCTATTTTCATTATAAGCACCTTTCCAAAAGTAAAAAAATCACGTCACTCCCACTATTATAGCAAAAATGTCGTGATTTTATTTCATAATCAAATACGCTTTGGCTTATTTGCGCCCAGATTTTTTCGAGCAAGCTCGAAAAGTTTCCTTTGAAAATCTGTGGCATCCGCCGGAGGCTTTAACTTTATCAGAAGGGAAATAAATCCCTTCTGATAAAGTTAATCAAACATAAACTTCTTCGTTCTCGAACGAACATTCAGCACAATCCCAATTGCAATCATATAGGTAGCGAGTGAACTCCCACCATAGCTAATGAATGGTAATGGAAGACCCGTGATTGGTAAGATTCCAACTGTCATTCCAACGTTTTGGAATACCTGGAAGGTAATCATACCGATAACGCCTGCACATAAATAACTACCATATGGATCGTGACTTTCTAGTGCAATATGAATCATTCGATAGATTAATAAGAAGAATAAGGATACAATAACACTTGCTCCTATAAATCCAAATTGTTCGGCAACTACAGCAAAAATAAAATCGGTGTGCCCTTCAGGGATTGTAACCTCAGATTCCTGATAACCTTTGCCGTTTAACTGGCCAGATCCAATCGCAAGTAAGGAGCGGACTAGTTGGTGCCCCTCATTGCCAGCAGTATCAAAAGGAGCGAGCCAACCATAAAAACGGTTCATCTGGTAGTCCTGAATAATATACTTAAAGAAAAAATCCGGAAAATAAAAGTAGAGAAAAACACCTGTAGATATTGCAAGTACAGCTGAAAAAACAGCTGTAAAAATAATTCTCCATTTAATCCCTGCAACAAGAATCATTGTTGCAATGATTGACATAAAGACCATAATCATTCCCATATCCGGTTGTTTATAGAGTAGAAACATGGGTGGCAGGGATGTCAAAATGATTTTACCAATTAATAGTAAATCATCCGTTACCGTATTAATCGGGTATTTTTCACGGTGATCAGCTATAATTTTGCTTAACACTATGATCATAATAATTTTCATTAATTCTGACGGCTGGAAATTTCCTAAACCAGGAAATGAGTACCAGGCTGTTGCTCCTTTGATTGTCTGAGCAAAGGGTACGCTAATAAATTTTTCTAAAAAGAGACCAAATAATAAAAACATCCCGAATCCGTATAAGTACCAGGAAATCATTTTAAAGCGGTCAAAATCAATAACCATTGTCCCAATGATGGCGACAATTCCAATCACATACCACTGAAGCTGCTGGGCTGCGAAATTTATGTTTTTAAGCTTTTCTGGTAAAAAGGGCTGTGCACTTTGGATGGCGATGGCACTAACGATGGCCATGAGAAATAATATAAACAATAATGTATAATCAATTTTTTGAGGAATATTTTCTTTATTCATGGATAAAAAATCCTTTCTAATCAGGCACGAGTTTTATATCATAGAAAACAGGGTAACATTCAGTATCCAAATATATATAAAGAGCCAATTCTATCTTAGCTTATTTTTGTTTGATTGCAAATCATTACATTGTGCAAACTAAAAAATTAATGATATACAAAATGCCACAAAAAGTAAATGGTCGCATCTTACATATTATGAAATGTATGTTAGGAGGGGGAGGAGAATGTTGCAACATGAGTTTACTGAAAAAGAACAGCAACAGTTAGAAAATGAACAATTGCTGACAGCTCTTGAAAATGAGAATATTGACGAATTCCGAGCAATATTTTTAGAAATACATCCATATGAAAGATCAAAGTTCTACGCAAAGTTGCCAAAAGATGCGAGAATGAACGTCTATCATTTTTTGTCTCCAACTGAAATGGCTGAGGTTTTTGAAAACCTTGAGATCGATGAGAATGAATATGAAGAGCTTTTATCTGAAATGGATCCAACCTTTGTCGCGGATATGCTTTCTCAGATGTATGCCGACGATGCAGTTGACGTATTGAATGAATTAGACAAAGATCAGGTTGCAAGCTATTTAACAATTATGGATGTTGAAGCTGCAGGGGAAATTAAACAGCTTCTTCATTATGAGGAATACACTGCTGGTAGTATCATGACTACCGAATTTATTGCGATACATGCAAATCAAACAGTAAAATCAGCGATGTACATCTTGAAAAAGGAAGCTCCCCGGGCCGAAACGATTTATTATGTGTATGTGATAGATGAAGAAAAAAGACTTGTCGGGGTCATTTCAATTCGTGATTTGCTTGTAAGCGATGACGATACTATGATCAATGAAATAATGAATGACCGCGTTGTATCCGTGTCTGTTAGTGAAGACCAAGAAGAGGTAGCGCGGAAGATGAGGGATTATAATTTCTTAGCGGTTCCGGTTATCGATTTTCAAAATCATTTATTGGGGATTATTACAGTTGATGACATTATTGATGTTATCGATGAAGAGGCATCTGATGATTACTCGAAGCTTGCGGGGATTTCAGATGTGGATTCGGCTGATAAAAATATTTTTACATCCGCTAAAAAGAGATTGCCATGGCTCATTATCTTATCTTTTCTTGGAATGCTGACCGCAAGCTTAATTGGAAGATTTGAAGCAACTTTAGATCAGGTTGCGATATTAGCCGTTTTTATTCCGTTAATTGCAGGTATGGCCGGTAATACTGGAACACAGGCATTGGCTGTTGCCGTTCGTCGAATTGCGATTGGTGAGGATGAGGATGAAAATAAATGGCTATTGATTCTAAGGGAAGCGGGAACCGGTGTAATAACTGGGACTGTTTGTGGCACGGTAATCATGTTTGTTGTTTATTTTTGGAAAGGTGATTTCTTTCTAGGAGTATTAGTTGGATTTTCAATTCTAATTACATTGATTGTGGCGACTCTTGCCGGTGCACTTGTACCATTGCTTATGCATCGTTTAAAGGTAGACCCAGCGGTTGCGTCAGGACCTTTTATCACCACAATTAATGATATTATTAGTATTTTAATTTATTTTGGATTAGCAACCTTCTTTATGGGTTATCTTGTTTCATAAAGGGGGGATAGCATGGAACATGGTTCATCATTAACGTCGTTAGTAATTGTAATGGTGGTGGCATTTATAACACCACTGTTATTACATAGGTTTCAACTACGGGTAATCCCTGTTGTTGTAGCAGAAATTATCATGGGGATTATGATCGGAAAAAGTGGGTTTGACGTTGTTGAACCTGATATATGGCTTGAAACCTTATCTACATTAGGATTTATCTTTTTGATGTTTTTAAGTGGAGTTGAAATTGATTTTACTGCTTTTGCAGGTGGAAAAAAGAAAAAAACAGTACCGAATGGTAAAAAGGCTCCAAGTACAATCCTTGTTTCTATAGTGGTTTTTGCAGGAATTTTTATTTTGTCTCTTCTGTTATCTTATATATTTGTGTGGACAGGGTTTACGGATAATGCCTTTTTAATGACGTTAATTATTTCGACGATTTCATTAGGGGTCGTAGTACCGACCCTGAAGGATGCGCAAATTATGAAATCAAATATTGGTCAGATTATTTTACTTGTTGCAGTAGTGGCTGACCTTGTTACGATGATTTTACTTGCTGTTTTTGCATCCATTTATGGGGGCGGAGAGAGTAATATGTGGCTCTTGTTAATCTTATTTGGTGCAGGGGTACTCCTTTATTTAGTAGGGAAAAGATTCCAGAATCGTTCTTTTCTTGAAACAATGTCCAAAGGAACAGTTCAAATTGGAACAAGAGCTATTTTTGCATTAATCATGATTCTTGTGGCTCTTTCTGAAACGATTGGTGCAGAGAATATCTTAGGTGCGTTTTTAGCGGGTGTATTAGTGTCATTACTGTCACCCAATCATGAAATGGTCCAAAAGCTTGATTCATTTGGTTATGGATTTTTAATTCCAATCTTTTTCGTGATGATTGGTGTCGAACTTGACCTATGGACGCTTTTCCAGGATCCGAAAATCTTATTGCTCATCCCATTATTATTTATTGCTCTAGTCATTTCAAAAATGCTTCCGATTCTATATCTTAAGCGTTGGTATGATTGGCGAACCACGATTGGAGCCGGTGCTTTATTAACATCAACATTATCTCTTGTAATTGCAGCAGCAACTGTCGGGGAAAAGATGGGGATAATTGATGATCGAATGTCGGGTGCCTTAATCTTAGTTGCCGTTATTGCAAGTATTGTTTCACCAATTGGGTTTAAAAGGCTTTTTCCAAAGCAGGTGAACGAAGAACCTGTTATTCGCGTTGCCTTTATTGGCGCAAACCAAACGTCATTACCTGTGACAAGGGAATTGAACTCAAAATTATATGAAACGACGATTTTTCATATGATGCAGGATAAGATTGATAAAAAACATTCTGACTCTGTATTCGAAATTGTAGGGCTTGAAGATTATTCAATTGAAAACCTTCAAGGATCAAATGTGTTTGATGTGGATATTTTGGTTATTACAACAGGGTCTGATGAACAGAATGCTGAAATTGCGAAATTCGCGAAGGAAAATGGAGTCGACCGCGTCATTGCGAGAACTGAATCGAGTGAACTTGGTGAGGAGCTTAAGGAACTGGGTATCGATGTGTTCTCATTATTAATGTCTACAAATACATTACTCCGTGCGTTAATCGAGGCGCCAAGTCTTATGACAATCTTGACGAATCAGGAGCAGTCCTTGTATCAAATTGAAATGAATAATAGTTTATATGATGGAACGATGCTTCGAAATTTCCCATTCACCGGAGATGTTATCTTTGTTCAGATTTTTAGAGGCAAAGACTCAATTGTTCCGCATGGTGACACGGAACTTCTGCTTGGTGACCGATTAATAGTGACCGGTTCAAGAGAGTATGTGGACGAGTTGAAAGTGGATTTGGAATTTTAAAAGTAAGAAAGGGCGACCCAATGAAATGGTCGCCCTCGTTTTTTTAACCTACAATATTATATCCAGAATCAACATAGATAACTTCACCAGTTACACCACGTGAAAGATTACTTAGCATGGCGATGGACATGTTACCGACATCTTCTTTTGTTACATTTCGCTTAAGTGGAGCTTTTTCTTCAATCATTTTCATAATATCATTGAAGCCTGGTACTCCTTTAGCTGCTAATGTTCTGATTGGACCAGCTGAAATAGCATTGATTCTAACTCCATCTTTTCCAAGGTCAAATGTAAGATATCTTACACAGGCTTCAAGTGAAGCTTTTGCAATTCCCATTACATTATAGCCTGGAAGAGCTCGTACAGCACCTAGATAAGACATTGTGAGGATAGATGCATCTTCTGCTAAATATGGACGAGCTGCTTTTGCTGCAGCTACTAATGAATAGGCACTAGTATCTTGTGCGAATGCATAGCCATCTCTTGAAGTATCGATAAAATCACCTTTTAAGTCATCTGCATTGGCAAACGCAACAGAGTGTACTAATCCATGAATGGTACCTACTTTTTCACCGATTTCAGTAAATGCTTGTGAGATGCTCTCATCACTGTTCACATCACATCTTACAATCATTTCAGCTGGTAGGTTGAATTTCTCTAATAATTTTTCTAGCTTTTCGCGTGAACGGTCTAGACGATATGTATAAATGACTTTTGCTCCAGCTTTATATAGGGATTCAGCAACACCCCAAGCAATACTTCTTTCATTGGCTACGCCCATAACTACAACATTTTTACCTTCTAATTGAATTAAATCTTCCATTGTTACCTCCATGACAGCATAATAAATTTTATTTTCTTTTATTATACCTGGTTTTAGTATCTGATGCTAACTATATCATTTTTTATTATTTTACCCAAGTGGTTGTGATGAATTATTCAATTTATGATTTTTTACCTGAATACTAGAACCATGGAGATCCCCATCTGTTGGGGATTATTTTAAGCTTACTAAAAGGTATAAGGAGTATATATTTTTGGGTTACGAAAAAAATAATAAAAATCAGATTTATTAAAGAAAGGAGAATTACCTGTGACTACTATTTTTGAAGCTGCGAAAGACTTTTTACAAATGAATTTGGATAATGAACCCAAAAATCCATTACATGTAGGTGAGGTTATGAGTTGCTGGCTCTATTCAGCCTTAATGGATGAAGCAACGATTTTTATCCAAATCGGACTTAATACTTCAACAGATGATGAGGTTATAAAAATATTAAAAGATAGCTTAAAACAATGTGATACTCAAGGGAGACGGTTTAAGGACTTTATGATAAAAGAAGGTGTTCATCTACCACCAACGAGTGAGCAACGTCCAAATTCTGAACCGAATTCAGTTCCACTAGGAGTTAAACTGACAGATGATGAACTTATGAATGGTCTTAGTATTAAGACCGTGGCAGCAATAACTACTTGCGCTTCAGCAGCGAGTCAAAGTATTAGAAATGATGTAGGTATATTATTTACTCAATGTATGTTAGAAAAAATGAAATTTGGATCAACTTTAAAGGATTTAATGCGAAAAAGAGGGTGGATCAAAGTTCCTCCTTATTATTATCCTCCAGGGTTACCAAAACAGTAGAATATTAGTAGAATTCGAATGGAATAGGCAGATTATACAACTGGAGTAAGACATAATTCAAGATAGACTAATAATCAACGCAAAAATTGAAATAAGAAAAAATCCTGCATAACACAGGATTTTTGATCAACATTTTATTAATTATCATGTCAAAATCTTAAAAGAGCTCGATAGACTACCTAGATTGAGGGTTGATGCTTGTAAGATGTGCGTCAAACATATCAATTATTTCCAGGAATCTATCGGCTTCACGGAAAACATGGTCTGCTAATAAAGGATGAATAATACTCTTTATTTTACATTGTTCTATTAGATCACGCGCTGTTTTCTTGAAGTCCCGAAGTGATGCGACTGACACACGATTTTGATCCAGAAATTGATCTAAAAGTGGAACAGTTTGAGATTGTGGCTTCATCGATTCTAAATCTCTTGCTTGATACATTAATTGATCAAAATCATTACTAAAATTTCGGGCCATATCAACTAACTTCCTTTCGGATGGATCCAACAAATGGCCAATAAATTTTGCATGGTCAGCCATAATCCTTAAGAAGAAGACATTTTCTTTAATAATAGCTTCAGGAAGTGGTTTTAGTTTACCTTCATTTAATTCAATCAATCTTTTTCTAAAATAATTTGCCTCTCTACTTGTATGGTCAACAAGTAGAGGGAAATTGTTAGCCCCTGGTAATTTACAAGTAAGAATTAATCCTAATATTTTTCGCTTAAATGCAAATATGCCAGTTGCGGCTTGTTGTACTTCTGAATTAAATCTTCTTATTTGTTCAGGGTCTGTTTGATTGGAAAGGGAATGTGCCATTTGTTCAATATGTTCAAATAATCGGTAAAATTGATTAGCTTCTTGGATTAGTTGAGTGTCCTCTGCTCTAAAACCTAATCGGAGAAATAATGAATGTTCTTTCATGATCCTAGACCAAAAACGAATTTCATTTAAAGATCGCTCTACAAATATTCCCGAAGTAACGCCAGTATCAGCATGCAAATGCTCATTTCCAATCAATCCAATCCCTCCAATAATCGTAACCGTTTACTCCAATCATATGAACTATGTAATATGAATATACCGCAATGATTGCATATGATAACCTTTGCTAAACAGTCAATATTTGAAGGATATTTAACAGTGGTTTGAGGTAGCGAAGCTAAAATTTCCAAAATGAAATTTTTTCTAATTAAATGGGATTCTCATAAATAAACGGAATAAAATGCCTAAGCTAAATTTCGCTAATGATTAGTAATTTTGTTGGATAAACTATATTTGTGCTTCTAGGAAGGGGGCACTGTGATTGAATAAATTAACGTATACATTGAGGAGGGTAACTATGGGAATTTTGAGTGGAAAACCAATGGATGAGCCGTTACACTATGGCGAAGTATTTGATCTTTGGACTTCATTATTAGTAGGTAACGGCATGATTGCCGGTTATCAAACCATGATAAACCATGCAGGAGACGATGATTTAAAAAAATTATTATTGGAAGCAATTGATACATGTCAGCAAGAAAAGAAACAGGTGGAGGAATTATTAAAAGAGAATGGGATTGGTCAGCCTCCAGCAGCACCTGAGCCGCCTGAAGCATGTTTGGAGGATATACCGATAGGTGCTAGAATTCCTGATCCTGCGATTGCTGCAACACTTTCTGCTGATATTGCTGCTGGATTAGTTGCATGCAGTCAAGCAATCGGAAAATCGATAAGGGAAGATGTAGCCCTAATGTTTAGTCAATTTCATACTCAAAAAATAACACTGGGTGCAAAAGTACTCCGTTTAAACAAAGAAAAAGGTTGGCTAATTCCCCCTCCATTGCACCCTAAAAAGCAAGGAGATTGTTAGAGGTATATTTACTTTAAAACATTTGAGTAAATAACATCCTTCTATTTTTTTCGTATTATGTCTCTCCGCCACTTCTTCGATTTCCTATTAACTGTTTTGTAGAGTTTTTCAAATCGCAAGGAAACGAGTGAAGTGTAGCGGGGAAACCATTAAGTACTTAATGGTTGTTATACCGAGGATTTTTAAAAACAATATCAATACAAAATTTGAGCTGGGTCCAATATGGGTTCAGTCTTTTTTATTTGAAGAAATGCAACACATTAATAAAAGTTTACTAATTGAGTTCGAGATAACCCTTCCTATACATATAATCACCTTTTCAAGGTGAAGCTAAAATTTATACGTGTAAAATGTTTTAGAATTCCGAAGGAGAAAGATGATATGCATAAAAAAGAGAAATGGGGCGTGCTTTCACTTGCATCTATCCCATTAGTCATGACCTTGGGCAATTCTATGCTGATTCCGGTTTTACCAATGATGGAAAAAGAACTTGAAATTTCACCTTTTCAATCAAGCTTGATTATTACGATATATTCTGTGGTTGCAATTATTTTAATCCCTGTTGCTGGATTTCTATCCGATCATATTGGAAGGAAAAAAGTGATCATACCGAGCTTAATTATTGCTGGAATTGGAGGACTGATTGCAGGACTTGCTTCTTGGCTGTTTGAAAGCCCATATGTCCTCATATTAATTGGCAGGCTTCTGCAAGGTGTTGGCGCTGCAGGTGCTTCGCCGATTGTTTTACCATTAGTAGGGGATATGTGCAAAAGTGAGAAGGATGTGAATACTGGCCTCGGATTAATTGAAACATCCAATACATTTGGGAAGGTACTAAGCCCAATTTTAGGTTCGCTACTCGCAGCCGTGATTTGGTATATGCCTTTTTTTGCTTTCCCGATTTTTTGTTTAATTTCGATTCTTTTGATCCAATTTTTGGTTCAAACACCAAAGGACGATGAGATTGACTCCACTGATTTTAAATATTTTTTTAAAAAAATTAAGCGAACCTTAAAAGAAGAGGGCCGTTGGCTGATATGTATTTTTATCGTGGGCGCGATTTGTATGTATATCCTTTTCGGAATGCTCTTCTTCCTGTCATCGATTTTGGAGGACAAATACGGAATTGATGGGATTATTAAGGGACTCATTCTTGCTATTCCACTTGGAGCTCTTTGCCTCTCTTCTTTTATCACGGGAAAAAAGCTTGGCGATGATAAAAATGCGATAAAATGGATTATCTTCGTTGGGATTATGGTCACGACCGCCGCTGTTTTTGCCATTTGCTATACCGAAAATCTATATGTTTTTCTCGTTGGTCTTGTATTCTGTGGAATCGGGATTGGGATTGCGCTTCCAAGCCTAGACGCGTTGATTACGCATGGCACAGAAAAAGATGAAAGAGGTACGATTACTTCTATATATAGTAGTGCACGCTTTATTGGTGTTGCAGTCGGACCACCTGTTTTTGCCATTTTAATGAAGCTTTCACATGATATATTGTTTTTTTCAGTCGCAGGAATTTCAGCTATAGCTGCCATTCTTGTCTTGTTTTTTATTAAGCCGCCTAAGCGGATTCGAACAGATTCTTTGTTTCAAAAGTTGAAAAAGTAAAAGGATATGGCAAGGTAATTTAGGAGGGTACATAATTGATTTTTGGCTGCTTAAAAATGGGCGGCTTTTTTCATGTTCTTTTTCACAAAAGTCCTACAAAACCCCCATTTTTAATTGAATTATTACTACTTTTGGCACGTTTTTAATCGGAAATCATTAAATACAATTAAAGGAAAAAACTTTTTTTAGAAGTAATAATCCTAAATATTTGGTGAAGGAGTGTTTACATGGAAGTTGGACCAATCAGTGCTTTTAATGGCTATCCTGTTTGGTATAAAGATGAAAAGGGATTAAGGCTGCAATTGAATGATAATCCTCACGACCCATTATCTGGCCTAACACCCGCAGAACTACCTAACCCTACACAGCCTGTTTCTTTTCCAGATAACTATCCAGAAGAGTCTTTCTACATGGCTGCTGAGGCAGAAATGGAAACTGGTACTGGGGAAAGGGCTCGTCTTGTTTTAGCATTGGAAGCTGCATTTGTTAATGATATTCCAAGACCAGGTGAGCAGATTGTGTTTGGTCGAGTTCGAATCCGAGTTGCTGGGTTGCGGCCTAACGAGACATACACAGTTACACATCCATATGGTGTGGATACTTTTGTTGCAGAACCTGATGGAGATGGTGCGGGAGAAATTAATTTCACGGAAGATATTGGAGGTATAAATGGTGGTGAATTTGAGCTTGCATTAAATAGTCGGGTACACCCATTTTTAACTTGGGATCCTGCAGTTTCTCCAGCACGCCCGGAAGGATACATCGGAGACCCAAATCAGTTACATCCTATAATTGGTAGTGAACTAGTTGACAGATTTGGTGAGCCACAAAATATTTTTCGAATTGAGGGTCCTGGAATTGGAATTGGATCGCCGGATCGTTCTACAACACCTGGACTTAATCCGGACAATTGTATCGAAACTAGAAATTTCTCTCTTTTAGGTAAAATATCAACTATATCAGGAGTTGATGTAGATAGAACAACTTATACACAAAGTGAAACTTCTGGTGGATTCATCGATGTCTTCGCATCCTCAGATGTCACACCACAAGAGATAGTTGTTTCTGGAGAAGAAATAAATTCAACCACCCTACAGGGTGAAAATGGCTTGTATTTTGCCCGTGTTTCATATTCTGGTGAAACACCGCCTAGTCCAATTACAGTTGTTAATATAAGTGATATCCCACCTAGTACTAAAGAGTCAACCCCAGTTGATTTCATACAAGTGACTGCAAACTACGAAACTTCAACTCAAACACTTACAATCAAAGCCTTTTCAAGCGATACTCTTCATGAACCATCCCTACACATTATTGATTTTGGATTAGGTAATCTTCCAATCCCTGCTAGTGGGGTTTTAGAAATAAATCTTACAAATGTTCCAGCTAACATTCATATTTCATCATCTGCTGGTGGAGAAAGGGTTATACCAGTAACTGTAGATGGACTAAATAATGGGCCAACAACAGTCTCTGCGAATGCGGGTCAAGATCAAGTTGTGAGGACAGGCACCCAGGTTACTCTAAACGGCACAAAATCTACAGGACCAATTACACAATATCAGTGGTCCCAGCTTTCCGGAACAGCTGTAAATCTAGAGAATGCTAATCAAGCAATTGCAACTTTTACAGCACCAGAAGTTTTAGGGACATTAATGTTTCAGTTGACCGTTGAAGGGGAAAGTGGGCCATCAACTGATACAGTAAGCGTTGAAGTGAGTGAACTGGTTCCAGCTCCTATTGCAAATGCAGGCCCAGATCAAGTTGTTCAACAAGGAACCTTGGTAACGTTAGCGGGAAGTGCAACAGGTAATGTAACAAGCTATCATTGGGAACAAATTTCAGGTATACCTGTTCAGATAAACAATGCAGACTCAGATACTGCTTCATTTAATTTTCCGAAAGGAATGACGCAGCTTGTATTTCAATTAACGGTTTCTGGTCCAGGGGGATCTTCAACAGACGTTATCGAAATTTCTGCGGAAGCTGATAGCTTAAATGTAATTCGTGCCGTGTACCGGACACGTAAATTAAGATGGAGAATTACTGGTAAAACGGATGTATCAGGGCCAGGGGTAATAATTAGTATTTATATAGGTGATTCACTTAATGGCACACTACTTGGTCAGGTAGAGGTGGATTCGCTTGGAGATTGGGTATTTCGGGAAAAACCGTCAGCCTTAGTACCTGATGAGTCAGAATCAATATCCCTACAATCAAGTTCAGGTGGAACCCTAATTAATTTTCTTATTAATGTACGCAGGTAAAATAATAAAATGAATATTAATTTTAAAGTTTATTAAAGGAAGACCCTGAATTTCAGGGTCTTTCCGGTTTAATCTTGTTTCTGATTATTATAGCTACCTTTCTTTATTTTCCAAATTACGCTTACTACCGCTATAAGCCATAGAACACCAAGGATGATATACGTGTAAAGGCTTACGATTTGTGAAATATCTAAAGCTCCAAATAAAGTCCTGATATTCGTCAGAATAATAATTCCGCCCACAAGTGTACCTAATAGGTTGGTAGGAATAATTTTGACTAACCACGCTGCAATTGGAGCTGCTATGATTCCACCGATCATCAATGCAAGAACCCACTGGAGATTAATATTAGACCATCCCAATGTTAAAAGAAAACCAAGTGTAGATGAAACCGCTATGGCAAATTCACTTGTATCAACTGAGCCGATTACTTTTCTTGGCTCCATTTTATTACCAGTCAATAATACTGGCGTGGCGATTGGACCCCATCCTCCACCTCCTGTTGCATCGAAAAACCCAGCAATAAAGCCAAGAGGAACAAACTGTTTTTTCGACCATTTCTTATTTGAGGTTTTTCTGTTTGAGTTAAACTTAAAGAGGAATCGATAAATGACAAAAACACCTAACATTAATAAGAATATGGATACGTAAGGCTTTATAATATCGCCAGGAATACTACTTAAGAAACAAGCTCCTAAAAAAGCACCAATTGAGCCAGGTATAATTAATTTGTACACAACTTGTTTATCTACATTTCCAAATTTAATGTGTGATACACCTGAGGCAGCTGTTGTTACAACTTCAGCCATATGAACAGATGCAGATGCAACAGCTGGTGCTATTCCAAACATAAGTAATAATGAGGTAGATGTAACCCCATATGCCATACCCAAAGAACCATCAACTAATTGCGCTGCTAGTCCTATAAAAGCAAGTAATATCAACCTTTTCATATTTATCTCTCCTTTTTCTAATAATCCTGAATAGTCTACCAATGAATAGAAATAATTTTTAATTGTTGACTAAACTAATCAAGTTTCTAACACAAGATATGAAGTATTATTTTGATTGGTTCTTATTTGTAAAAAATTGGCTATTATCTAGAGTTTATTAGAAGTCGAGAGTAGTAAATGAAGGTTTCTAGAAAGGAAAAATATGAATTGCGAGCTTTTAATCTTCCATTAGTTAAAATAGTTTATTTCAAAGGTAATTAGGTTGAAATCAATCGGGTGTACAAGTGTTTATAGGATAGGTGTTCTGTTATTTGAGAGAAAAAGGGCTTTTTATAAGTCAAAAATACATTGTCCAACTGCAAAAATCCGCAAATTTATCAGGCTGTTTGTCCATTAGTTTTTCGTCGGCTTGAATAGGATATAGTAAGCCAAAAGAAAGGAGTGAGGAGAATGAATAGACCATGGTTTCCAGGTAGAGATGGAGAGAGTGAAAGTGAAAGCCGTAGCAATAGCCGTTCAAAATCTAACAGCGACTCTAGGTCAGATATAGACTTCGATAGTGACAATAATTTACGAAATAGATCTGATGTAGATACTGACAATAATTTACGAAATAGAGCTGATGTAGATAGCGACAATGACAACAGACTTACTGATAAAAACATTAACAGAGCGGAAGCAAGAGTTGTAGACAGCGGAAACTCAAGAATAGATCTTGATATTAAAGTGGACTCTGATTCTAAAGCGAGAGCAAAAGCAAGAGCTAGAACTCGCGCAGAAGCTGATTCAGATCAGGATCAAGACCAAGAACAGGATCAAGAGCAACGCGGAAACCGAGACCGAGACCGAGACCGAGACCGAGACCGAGACCGAGACTATTAAGGTGTACGGGGTATATTTTCAATATACTCCGTTTTAAAAATATGTTGAGATTCTTGCAAAATCACGACATAGGTCTGAAGGGATCATGTCCACATGATTCAAAAAAATCTCCTCCAATATTTAATTAATTGATCACTTATTGTCATCTTATGGTTTGATACTTAAATTGATAGTGATATTTAACTAGATGCGAATAATATATTCTTCCTTCCTTTTTATAAAACAACTAACCTTTCATTAGGTGTTTTTTTTCTATCAAAGAAACAATATAAAAATTATTTAATAAAAAGGGCATCTATTAAATCAAAAACACATTGTCCAACTGCAAAAATCCGCAAATATATCAGGATGTTTGTCCATAAGTTTTTCTTCGACGTGAATAGGATATAGTAAGCCAAAAGAAAGGAGTGAGGAGAATGAATAGACCATGGTTCCCAGGTAGAGATGGAGAGAGTGAAAGTGAAAGCCGTAGCAATAGCCGTTCAAAATCTAACAGCGACTCTAGGTCAGATATAGACTTCGATAGTGACAATAATTTACGAAATAGATCTGATGTAGATACTGACAATAATTTACGAAATAGAGCTGATGTAGATAGCGACAATGACAACAGACTTACTGATAAAAACATTAACAGAGCGGAAGCAAGAGTTGTAGACAGCGGAAACTCAAGAATAGATCTTGATATTAAAGTAGACTCTGATTCTAAAGCGAGAGCAAAAGCAAGAGCTAGAACTCGCGCAGACGCTGATTCAGATCAGGAACAAGACCAAGATCAGGATCAGGATCAAGATTTTGACTTCTAAGAAGAATGGGGTATATGTTTCCAATATACCCCGTTTTTTATAAAAGAAGGGGAGGGGAGTTATGAGATCTTGGCTAAATGATTTACATGTATGGGAAAGATCCGATAATGAAAATAAGAATGATAATAATAATGATAATCGAATTAAAGACTCTAACATAACTGACACAGACGCAGTAGTAAACAAAAGTGGAAATTCAGATGTTGATGTTAATGTTTCTATTGACATTGATACCATGCCAATCGCACTTGCAATTTTAGTACAATCCCTCGTAAAAAAAGAAATTTCAGATGAAGAGTTTGAAATAGCAACAAAAAAACTGTTTAATTTATCGGAAAGCTATCGTGAAGAGAGGAAGAAAAGAGAATCGAAGGTTAAATATTTTAATGACAATATTTGGAGAAGGTGAGATCAACTTTCTCTAATACATAAAAATGTTTATTAAACCATGGCATATATCATCGCTGCTGCATATTGTAGCAATGAGGTGAGAAATATGGCTGTAGGTTACATTTTCGTTTTGTTTGTATGTAATTTTTTTGTGGCTGCATTTCTGTATTTATACTTATATAAGGTTCGTAAACTAATTGGATTTCAGTTAGGAATGAATATTGCCATCATTATTGGGGGTATGATGGCAATCGTTTCAGGGATTCTTCTTATTATCCAATTTCCATTTCATTACACGGAAGTAACAATTGCTTCTACCCTATTGGGAATGATAATTGGTGGAATATATGGGGCAATGTTTGATTATCAGACATTTCTTACCGGTTTTACAAATGGTTTGATGATGGGAATAATGTCCCCTATGATTGGAGCGGTAATTGATAATCGGGATACTTTTGTACTTTTAATGGAAGGGCTTTATTTGGCTTCAATATTTTTAGTCATTATTTCAAGGAAGGGTTCATAATTGAGGTGGTCTAAAGGATGAACTGGATTTGGCTATTCTGCTTATTGTTGAACGTATTAATTGGGTATAAAAGTTTTTTGACTTTAAGAAAAAGAAGACAGAATTTTAGTGATCGGTTCGCGATGATTATTGCGATGAGTTCATCGATGATTCTCTCCCTTGTTATAGGAATGATTTTTTCTTTTCTAATTCCATTTACACTACCAACAATTTCATTTTTTGCAATTATTAGCGGTGGAATTACGGGTGTGATTTTTGGAGCAATGATAAAGTTTCATTCGATTCTTGTTGGCTTCTTCGGAGGTACAAGCGGGGGATTAATGGGAGCAATGATCGGGGCGGTTGTACAGGATCCAAGTTTGTGTGGGCTACCGTCTGATAGTGCTATGAATATAGTTAATAATATGCTCACTTTCAGTATTTTTGGGACAATACTTGTTTTAGTTTGTTTTGGATTACTTACTTATTCATTAAAGGTGTGAGATGAAAGTATGATATCAAAAAGAACAAAGATGTGGCTACTATTGTTCATTTTAGCGATTAGCTCATTTTTCTTTTATAAACTATGGGATATTCAAAATCGCTTACCAATGATTACGCAAATTGAGGATGTCCAACTAGAATCAGTTTTAAGTGAAGAATACACATTTGATAATAACAAAATCAAGATTGTTTCATTCATTTTTACGAATTGTCCAGATATTTGTCCAATGACAATGGTGGATATGAACAGAATACAAGCGATATTAAAGGAAAATAAATTATATGGAGAACAGGTTGAAATCGTTACAATAACGTTAGACCCTGAGGTTGATACAAAAGAGGTTTTACAAAAATATGCATCGAATTTTAATGTGGATCCGAAAGGTTGGCACATATTAAGAGGTACAGTTTCTCAAACAAAAGAGGTCGCAGCTCAATTCCAAATGTTATATAAAAAAGAAGAAAGCGGCTTTGTGACCCATAGTACAAATATGTATGTAGTAGACCAAGGAAATAACATTAGATCAATTCATGACATGGCTGTAGGCGGAAAGCAAGTAAACATAGATGAAATCTTAGAAAATATTAACCGATTGCTTGAAGGGTAGTTGGAAAAGTGCAGCAGTGAATCATTAATTTACTCCTTTTGAGGTTAGACGTTGAAAAGGATACTGAAGAAAATTATATGACATATCATTCAGGCACTCATCCATCGTGAGTGCCTTTTCTAATATATTCCCACTTAACAATAAGAAATTGAAGATTATGCGGAGGACAGACTTTGTCTCGCTGACATATATTGCATTAAATCCAGATAAGGAGGTGATGTCATATATGGCACAAAATCCTAATCAACGAACATGTAAAAAACGATGTCGTAGACAGTTCCGTCAATGTCTGAAAAATCATCCAAGAGCTGTATGTCGTGAAAGACGTCAAAAATGTTTCGCCAGATGTAACCGTTAAAACTAATCTGTCAAATTAGTAGACGGGCCATCTAATCCATGACTTAACTCCCTCTTATATTAACTAATCAAACTACGACCCTAGCAAATAGTAAAGAATCCAAAGAGGGGGTTCCTCCACATTTTCTAATGAAATTCATATACAAATCCCGAAGAATTCTTTTTAATTATGGTCATACTAATGATTATTTTCTTGATTCTCATCTACTTCCGTATTTTCAATATCGCCTACAATAAGTACAACCGCTGGCATACTGTGCATGCCTCGGGCAGTAACATGGGCTATCACATGATAAATTCCATCCTTTGTAAAGTTTTTCTCAATTGAATACTTACCACCACCACTATGAAAGGCTTCTATCATTTCGTGTTCTTCATTACCTTCTTCCCATATTTCAAATTTTACCTCATCTGCATCTTCTACAGCTTCATCTTCCTGAGTAACTACGGCACTAATTACAATCTCCTCGCCAGGTATAATCATTTCGGTAGTTGTCTTCAAATTAACTGAAATAGGTACTATTTGATTGGAATCATTTTTTTGATTACCTGTAGTATTACAACCCATAATGATGATAAATAGACTTGTCAAAAAAATAAAACTTATTTTTCTCACTTATTTTCACCTCATGTCTAAGAAAGACATTTCTAGATCTAAAACTGTTGAATTAATTCATTCAAGGCTTTTGATTTAATCCGTTCATATTCAAATGCACCTGTCAACTCTCCGACCATAAGTGGAGTTTTTCTTACATAACGCTCTCTAATAACATCGTAAAGTTCATATGGGAACAGCATATCAATAAACATAATTTTCTTTTGTTCAGAGGTTAATGGTGACACAGATTCGTAGGCATTAATCATAAGATTAAATTTTTCAGCATCCCAAACTCCAGTAGTATCAAGCAGGGGTATGATCATTTTTCGTAAATCACGAATTGGTAAATCGAATGAGACAGTATCAAGATCTATAACCCAGATTTTCCCATCAGGTCCAAGTAAGGAGTTTCCAGTTCCATAATCTTGATGACAGAGATTAGGATTCTTTTTAATGCTATTAACCCAGTCATAATATCCAGAATTACGCAGTATTTGTAGAGTTTCTCTACCTTCAGCGATAAATGTATCAATTTCTGCTAAATATGTTTGAGAAAATGGATCTTCAGGTAGCCTTTCGGCAATAAGTTTCCATGTCTCCATTTGTTGACATCGCTTCGTATAATGGTTTGGCCATCTTCCTAGTTTCGTGAAAATAGGTACACCAGCTGGAGGTTGATATCCTATTGTCGCTTGATGAAACTCTGCTAAACCTTTCATTATAAATTCTAAATCTTCAGAGACTGTTAATTCAAATGGTCTGCCTTCTAACCATTCATATACAACGAATAAAAATGGTCCATGTTTTGTGTATAGATCATCCATTTTATTTGGAATGATTCTTGGTACCCTTGTTCCTTTTTTAGCTAAGTAATCTTGAGCAAATATAGAAAAAAGTGCCTTCTTTTCTGGTCTATGAATTCGTTTTAGACAAATCGCACCACCATCAGAAGTGTATATTTTCCATACAATTGCCATTTGGCCACCTTGTATTACTTCAATTCTTTCAACCTGTACTTCCCAATGTGCAATCATCATTTGGGCTAGTGATATTAGCTTCATCTCTTCTTCAGGGGACAACACAAACTCTCCGTTATTAAATTCATTCGGTATTGTTTCGTTCATTTGTTCCTTCATTACTTTACCCCTTCCTCAAAGGTTTCCTTACATAATGTATGGTTACTAACCAGCGAATGTCCTAGTCTAGTGTCTAGACATATTAAAAATAGGCGAATTTATCAGGGGCTTTTGCCCTTTTAATAAATTGGGATAACATTAATGCACAACGCTACAGTAGCCCTCGTATGATATGTCAAAAGATAAACCCAGTTGTGTTAATAATGTCTTAGAATGGAGGTTGCATATGAAAATTGCTTTAATTGCAACTGAAAAGCTTCCCGTTCCTGCTATACGAGGAGGTGCTATTCAAATCTATTTAGATGCTGTTGCACCCATCATTGCAAAAAAACATAATGTTACAGTAATTTCGATAACAGATAAAGATTTGCCAGAAGTGGAATCAAAAAATGGAGTGAAGTATGTACGCTTCGATGAGCATGATTATCTTCAGTCTATAAGAGATCATATTAAAGATGCACAGTATGATGTTGTTCATTTATGTAATCGCCCTAATTGGATAGGAACTCTTCATAAGGCCTCAAAGAAAACAAAATTCGTGTTAAGCGTCCATAATGATATGTTTTCTTATGAAAAGATGAGTGACGCAGAAGGAAAGGAATGTATTTCAGCTGTTTCAAAAATAATAACTGTAAGCGACTATATTGGGAATACGATCACTTCCCGTTTTCCTAAAGCGAAAGGAAAAACGTCTACAGTATATTCAGGTGTTGACTTAGAAGGATATAATCCTAGCTGGACATCAAAGGGGTCAGAGGCTCGAAATAGAGTGAGAAATGAGCTTGGATTAGGAGATAAAAAGGTCGTCTTGTTTGTTGGGCGACTTAGTAAAGTAAAAGGGCCACATATTTTGCTACATGCGATGCCAAAAATTATTGAACAGCATCCAGATATTCAGATGGTGTTTATTGGGTCAAAATGGTTTGGTGATAATAATTTGAACAACTATGTTAAACATCTTTATACGCTTGGAGCAATGTATAAGGACCATGTAATGTTCATTAAATTTGTAAAACCAAAAGATATTCCAGATTTATATTCTATGGCAGATTTGTTTGTTTGTTCTTCGCAATGGCAAGAACCACTGGCACGTGTTCACTATGAGGCAATGGCAGCGGGTCTTCCCGTTATTACAAGTAATCGAGGTGGTAATCCGGAGGTGATTGAGGAAGGCAAGAATGGATACATCATTTATGATTATGAGAATCCTGATGATTACGCACAGACTATAAATAGTTTGTTAAGTGATAAAGGAAAGCGTGAAAAATTGGGTAAATATGGTCGAAAAAAAGTAGAGCGTGATTTTGGCTGGAAACAAGTTGCCTCTAATTTACTAAAGGTTTATGAGGGATAGAAAGGATGAGAAACAGTGCAAGAAGAAAAAAATAAAATAGAGGAATATCTTCTAAGCATCCTTGATCTGTACCCTTTTGAAATTAAAAATGTTACCTTACTCTCAACAAAAAGTGGAAGGGCTACTTGGGAAGTTGAAACAGATCAGGGATCCAAAATATTAAAAAAGACAGATGTTCATCCGAGAAGAATGCTATTTATAGCCGAGGCACATGAACATCTATATAAACAAGGCCTTCCAATAACACCCATTCATCGAACAAAAAATGGGGCAATTTGTATTGGTGTAGAAGACCATGGTTATGTATTATATGACAAAGTAGATGGTACTGAACTTATCTATTACGATAAAGATAAGTTGGAGAAAATTATGCAGTTTATGGGCAAATTTCATGTTGCATCTAAAGGCTTTAATCGTACAGAAGGAAGTAGAAAACGAAGTAGATTAGAAAAATGGCAAAAACTATATAGATGGAAATTACAAGAATTAGAGGGACATAGACATATTGCTCAAACAAACGTAAATGATCCATTTTCTCAAATGTTTTTAGAACATTATGATCTTATGATGCAAAGGGGAAGAGAAGCTTTACAATCATTAGATGAAGCACCGTTTAAGAAATGGACAAAAGAAGTGATTAATGAAGGTGGATTTTGCCAGCAGGATTTTACACTTGCAAGATTAATAGAAGTGGATGCTGAACCTTTTATGAAGGAACTACATTCAATTACCTATGATCTTCCTACTAGAGATCTCCGCATTATATTAAATAAAATAATGAAAAAGTTATCTGTTTGGGATACAAATCTTGCAATCGAATTACTTCGTTCTTATGACTCTATACACCCTCTAACAAAGGAGCAATATCAAATTCTTTTGAATGATATAAAATTTCCACACTTATTCTGCTCGATTATTCATAAATACTATTTAGCTCAAAAACGTGCTTGGTCAGATGAAAAATATATTTGGGCTATTCAAAACATTATAGCCGTTGAAAATTCAAAAGAAGATTTCCTCCAAAATTTTAATAGCGTTTATCAAGGAATAAAAAGAGGAGCAACTGCAGATGGGTGAAAAATCTAAACGAAATGCACCAATTCCAAAGGTTGAACTTGAAAATTTTTATTTTTCTCCTGCTGGCCCAATGGGTTGGAGTATCTCAGAGTATGAAAAGATGTTAAACGAAGAGCAATTGGAAAACATCTCTACAACTAATATTAATTTCAGGTCCAAAATAAATTTGGAGGGAAAGCAGCTAGTAGAATTGGGGATGGATGAAAGTAAACTCTATAAAGATAATCGAGCTAATAAAAATAAAGATGAGGGGTCAAGTAGTGAGACTAATTATGGGAAGAAAGAGGAACTAGATTTAGAAGATGTTGAGCCAGCGGAAAATAGTGGGGAATTAGAGCTAGATCAAGATCAAGAAAGGGATTCAGAAACAGAACTGGAAATAGTATCAGACACAGAACCAGAGCCAGAACCAGAACCAGAACTGGAACCAGAGGAGCCTAAAGATAAGGTAACCATCATTATTAAAGAAGGAAGTCTAAAAAAACCATGGTTTCCTGAACGATTTATTCAAGAAAGTAAAAAGGATGAAATTCCGCGATTTCATTAGCACCATATGACCAAACCCAGTATATGATGATAGGGAAAATTTAGTAACTGGAGGTAAATATAATGAAGGATATTAAAAATGTAGAAATTAAGGTGGATTTTAAAAAAAGTTTTAGATTAAGTCCTGATGCAAATCTTGAAGAAGTTTTAGAAGACCTTCTAGAAGCTCTTGAGGAGGACAATGAGGGTATGGAGGTAGAGATAGAAGCAGAATTCAAAGATGGAACTGAAGTTAAATATGAAGTAGAAGACGACGAAGACGACGAAGACGACGAAGACGACGAAGACGAAGACGACGATGAAGACGAAGACGACGATGACGATGACGATGACGAAGACGACGAAAGGGACAAAAAGAAGAAAAGGAAGGAAGACGGAAGGGACAAAATGAAGAAAAACGAAAGGGACAAAAAGAAGAATAGGAAATAGTAAACTCCCTTTATATAATAATAAAACCCTACTTTCCAAAATTGGTCTGTAGGGTTTTATTTGTTAATTAATCTCTAATGACTCCTTCACATCATAAGCCAGTAAATAAACTTGTTCATATCGGTCTGCAACATGTTCAAATTCAAACATAGACTCCACATCTTCTCTACCGTTTCTAGCCTTCATTTCAGCTAGATCAGGTTCTAAGAGCGTTTGGTGGATCGCTTTTGCAAACGCTGAAGGAAGATTGAATTGATCTATAACTACACCGTTATATCCATTTATCACTACTTCTGCATTTCCTCCCCTATTTGTAGTGATTAATGGAATACCTGCTGCCATTGCTTCATAATGAACTCTTGCTAGTGGTTCATTCCATTGTGAACTACATACGAAAATATCTCCTAATAAGAACATATTTGGAATATCTTCAGGGCTTATGAATTTTGTAAAGATGACTTTGTCTTTTATGGGTTCGGCTAATTTATACAGAAATTCTACGTAGGAATTCATACCATTATCACTAAACCACTTACCCCCAACTATCATCAGTACGACATCGTCATGTAGTTTAAGAAGTCCCTCTAATGCACGAATTAATAGATGTGGCCCCTTTGTATTACTTAATCGACCAACAAATAGAATAACCTTTTTATCTTCAACGCCAAATTTTTCTCGAAATAATTTTCTTATCATTTTTCCATCTTCTGACCATACAGGAGGATAGCTTGATAAATCAACACCTGAATAAACGACTTTTATTTTATCATTGGCTTCAGGAAATCTTTTTAAAACCTCATGTTTGATATACTTACTGACGGTAGTAATGTAGGATACTTGCTCGATTACTTCTTGCCCTTCTTCATTCGATATTTTTTTACTCGAAAACATGTCATTATGCAGACTTAACACAAATTTACTATTTGGTGCTGCTGATTTATACAGCACTACATTTTTAGGCCGATTAAATACGTGAATGATATCAAAATTGTGTTTTTCTAATTCTTCCGCAACACTAAATCGATAGTTTTCTCGTGGAAAGCGAATATATTGAACATTATCTTGAACTTCATGATTTGGTAATTCAGGGTCAGTAACAGAAAAAATTGTTAAGTCATGTTTCTTACTAAGAAAAGGGGATATCCCATCCATCATCATTTGTATTGCGCCTCCCTTTACAGCGGGAGAAGGAAGCTTTTCTGTACAAATATATGCTATTTTCATGGCTTTTCACCTCCGTACAACTTTATTAAATAATCCCATTCCTTCTTTAACCCGTGGCTTAAACTAGTAGTAGGCGTGTAGTCTAATAGGTCAGTTGCCTTTGATATATCGGCCCACGTATGCTTGGGTTCACCGAGTCCTTTATTTGAATATTGAATGATTGGTTTTTTACCAGAAATTTGTTCAAGGATAGAAATAACCTCCAGTACAGAAGCTTTTTCTTTTCCTCCAATGTTAAAGGTTTCACCGACCGCTTTTTCATTTTGTAAAACTGCAATAATTCCATCTACACAATCACTGATGTAAGTAAAATCTCTTGTCTGTGTTCCATCGCCGTATACCGAAATTGGCTCATCATGTAGGAGTTGTTTAATAAAGCGATGAAACGCCATGTCAGGACGCTGACGAGGACCATATACAGTGAAAAATCGTAAAATCGTAATCGGAATTCCGTAATACTGCATGTAAACATTACACAGGTGTTCACCTGCTAATTTAGTAATCCCATAAGGGGATAATGGTTTTGGAACTTTGTTTTCTGAAACTTTACCATCCATTTCCCCATATATAGATGAAGTAGACACATAGATCAATTGCTTTATTGAAGAGTTTTTACTTGCTTCTAAAAGACGTTGTGTCACAAGAATATTATTTAAGACGTAAGCATTAAAATCAGTCCCCCAGCTTGAGCGTACCCCAGGTATAGCTGCTAAGTGATATACGATATCAATGTTTGATAAGAGTTCTTCAATGTTAATTTTCATTAAATCTCTTTTATCAAATGTAAATCGTGGGTGAAAAATTAGTGGCTCCAAATTTTTTTGCTTTATCGTTAAAGGAGTTGGACCTATAAAGGAGTCAATACCTATGACATGGTAATTCTCATTTTTAAGGAGTTTTTCACAAAGATGGGAGCCAATAAATCCAGCCGCTCCTGTCACAAGAATCCTCATTCGCGACCAACTCCTAAATACATGAATCCTAATTCGTTTAGGTACATTTTATCAAGACAATTTCTTCCGTCTAGAACTATATTTCCCCGCATGAGGGATTTGACATGCCACCAATCTAATGACTTAAATTCATCCCACTCCGTTGCAACAACAACACAATCGGAATCTCTCAAGGCTGCTTCTATTTGAGTAGACTGTGTAATATTACTTTGTATCGGTGCAGGGATTAATGCTATAGGATCAAAGGCGTGAACATCATATCCTAATTTGGCTAATGCGTGTATCAATTCAAGTGCTTGGGAATGTCTAATGTCATCGGTATTTGGTTTAAAGGCTATACCTAAGACCGTAATTTTTATTGAAGAGGGATTAGGTAATCTTGAGTGAAGTTTATTTATATAGATTTCGATTAAACTTGAATTTATTTCTTGTACAGCATCTAATAGGTGTGTAGTAATTCCTCGTTGATTAGCTTCATACTTAAGTGATTTCAAGTCTTTTGGGAAGCAAGACCCTCCATAGCCAAGACCTGCTTGAAGAAAACGATTCCCTATCCTGGTATCAGCTCCGATTCCTTTTGCGACATTTTGAATATCAACATGGAACGCATCACAAATAGTTGCTATCTCATTAATGAATGAAATTTTCGTCGCAAGAAAGGCATTGCTCGCATATTTAATAATTTCTGCACCATTTAGGCTTGTGACAATATAAGGAGCTTCAATTCCGCTATACATTTCCTTTATGATATTAAGAGATTTTGTATCATTTTCTTCTAGTCCAATAATTTTTCGGTCAGGGTGAAGCATGTCAAATACAGCCGATCCTTCTCTTAAAAATTCGGGAATTGATACAACTTGGAATAATGACCTATTCACTTCATGTTGAAGTAAAGACTTAACAATTTTGTTATTTGTCCCTGGTGGGACGGTACTTTTTGTAACAATGGTTTTATATGAAGTTATATATTTTGCTAATTCTTCGATAACAGAATGAACATATTGCATGTCTGTACTTCCATCCTGTAAAGATGGAGTTCCTACAGCAATAAAGATCACTTCTGATTTTTGGATGGCGCTCTTCATATCGGTTGTAAATGTAAGATTTGATTTGTTTTTATACAATAATTCTGCTAGGCCAGGCTCAAAAATTGGAACGTCTCCGTTAGAAAGAGCTGTTATCTTATCTTTTAGCTTATCTACACAAACTACAAAGTGACCCAGTTCAGCTAACACTGCAGAAGTCGTTAGTCCAACATATCCTACTCCAATTACACAAATATCCATAAACTAAGTGTCTCCCTTCAGATACCAATTGCTCCTATATCGTATTAGTTTGAATAAGGAAATGGCACAATTGAGAGAGCCCAAAAATAGGTGAAAATAAGTATTAGCCTAATTTAATTGGACAATTTGCCCTTGCATTCTTAATGAATACGATAATTTAAATATAATTTAAGGGGAGAATACCGCATGGTAACGAAAGCAATTATACCCGCAGCAGGATTTGGTACACGTAGTCTTCCGATAACGAATGTACTACCAAAAGAGATGTTTCCTATTGGTGTAAAACCGGCTATCCATTATGTTGTAGAAGAGGCAGAAAAAGCAGGAATTGAACAGCTACTAATCATTCTTTCAAGAAGTAAAAACATGATTGTGGATTATTTTGACGATTCATTAGGTCTTGAGGCCTTCTTAGAGCGGGAAAATAAACAGCATTTGTTGAAAAAACATTCCATTCCAAAAATTCAAATATATTACACCAGACAACCATACCCGAAAGGATTAGGCGATGCTATTCACCTCGGTAAATCTTTCATTGGAAATGACCCTTTTGCCGTTCTATTGCCAGATGATATTATTATTTCTGAAGAAAAGCCGGCTATAAAACAACTTATAGATGAATATAAATCCCAGAAAAGTAGTGTCTTAGGATTAAATAAGGTAGAGAATGAGCACCTTGAAAAATATGGAGTTATTAAAGGAAAAAAAGAGAAAAAGGAACTAATAGAAATCAAGGATGTTATTGAAAAACCAAAAACGGATCCACCTTCTAATCTAGCCATCATTGGCCGTTATGTTTTTACACCAGACATTTATCACTATTTAGGTCGTTTAAAGCCAGGTGTTGGTGGGGAGTACCAGCTTACAGATGCGATTAAGAACATGCTCGTTGATCATTCAATTTTTGGTAAAGTTATTAACGGAAAAAGATACGATATCGGTAATGCAGATGAATATATAAATTTATTGAATCTCATCTATAAAGAAGAAAAATAGGTTAGGAGCTGTCAAGGAACTTGGCAGTTTTTTCCTGTGGAAAAATATAATTAGTGAAGTTTTATTGTACCAACAGGAAAAGATCCATAGTTTAGTTGCGCAAAGATAAAGAATTGCTATGATTGATGACGAAAAAAAAGGACTGCCAAAATAATGAACTATAACCTATAATATGGACAGTTTAAT
>NZ_JBALOQ010000058.1:0-35193 GCF_036962705.1 Bacillus sp. JJ1562 | reverse complement strand
ACTTTATTCAATCGGGGGTCCACCCCCGATTGAATAAAGTTAAATAAATGTTCAAAAATATATACGAATCAAAACCAATTTAGTTTCAATTAAATGATAAACTAAATGAAAGGGTTCATAATATCTTTAATGGTTTAACCCATTTATATTCATTTAAAAACCAGTAGGAGGGTGTTTATATGGAACGTCGCAATCTCTATTTCTTTTATAGAAAAGAAGAAAAACTAATTGAATATGTTGAAAAACTAAATCAGTTAGCAAAGGAGCATAAATTTACAGTTGTGGATGATGCTGCTAAAGCAAATATCATTGTTAGTATTGGGGGAGATGGGGCTTTCCTACAGGCAGTTCGTCAAACAAAATTTCGCCAGGACTGTCTATACGTCGGGATCTCAACAACCGGTGCTCTAAACCTTTATTGTGATTTCCATGCCGATGATACAGACAAAATTGTTGAAGCTATGTTAAATGAACAAGTTGAGGTTCGCCGTTACCCAATCATTGAGGTGAAAGTAGATAATAACCCATCATTTTATTGTTTGAATGAATGCTCCATACGATCAGCAATCATAAAAACCTTGGTTTTAGACGTCTATATTGATGATTTGCATTTTGAAACATTCCGTGGCGATGGCATGATTATTTCGACCCCAACTGGCAGTACAGCATATAATAAGTCGGTTAGAGGAGCTGTCGTCGATCCATTGCTTCCTTGTATGCAAGTCACTGAACTTGCGTCATTAAATACAAATCAATATCGCACTCTAGATTCTCCATTTATTCTAAGTGGAACACGCAAATTAACATTGCGTGATGTACAGGATGGAAACGACTTCCCAACCATTGGGATGGACAATGAAGCTCTCAGCATCCGGAATGTAAAGCAAATTGATATACAGTTAAGTGAAAAAAGAATAAAAACTGTGAAATTAAAAGATAATTCTTTCTGGGAAAAGGTAAAGCGAACATTTTTATAAGAATGACCCTTTAAACGATTAATGACCAAGCTGCCGCTTGGTCATTTTGTTCATCGATCATACATCACTGTATCATCAACGACTGTCATCATTACATTCGTACCCAGAATTTCATCTTCTTGGATATGAAAAAGATCTTTATCTAGAACGGTAAAATCCGCTTTAAAGCCGGGGGAAATTTTCCCCATACAATCCTCTTTTCCAATAGCATACGCACTTCCTGTTGTAAATAACTGGACCGCCTTATAAATAGAGATTCTTTGTTCAGGCATGAAAATCTCTTCTTCCCCTGGTTTCTTTCTAGTAACCGCCGCATGAATACCTAGAAGGGGATCAATCGGTTCAATCGGTGCATCAGAACCACCTGCACATTGAAGGCCTTCCCGCAATAATGTCTTCCATGCATAACAATATTCCATATTCGTTTCACCAATTCTTTCAACTACCCACGGAAAATCTGAAGCAACAAATCTTGGCTGGATATCTAAAATGACTGGTAATTGTTTTGCTCGTTCGATTAACTCTTTCCGTAAAATTTGAGCATGAATCAGACGATCTCGTTGATTTTGTAGTGGGGGAAATTCTTCAATCGCATCTAACACATATTCAAATGCAAGATCACCAATCGCATGGACGGCAACCGGCATCTTATACCTTCTAGCTTTTTGAACAAGTTGTTTCAATTCTTCTAAAGAATGGATTGCTACACCTGACGTTTTTGGTGAATCATTATACGGATGACTCAATAATGCGGTTCTGCCACCAAGAGAGCCATCAGCAAAGATTTTCATCGCTCCAAATTCAAGATAATCTCCACCGTCTCCAAAGGAATAGCCAAGTCGATGCATGTCATCGACCGCTTCATGGTGTACTAATAGATTTGTTCTAAATTTGATACCATCTTCATTGATTACTTCACGAATTCCTCGAAACGTGCGCTCAAAGCCTCCATAATAATTCAAATCCTCTGTATGTCCACCAACAAGACCTTTTCGCAAGCAATCCCTAATGGATAAATGAAGTGCATTTTGAATGTAATCTTCCGTCACCACCGGAATTACTGCTTTTACAAGCTCCTGAGCTTGGTCCAGCAAATACCCTGTAGCATGTCCATTTGTATCCCTTACAATAATCCCACCTTCAGGGATTTGTGTATCATCCGTGATACCGGCTAACTCTAATGCTTTTGAATTCACAACTACTGCGTGCCGGCAAATTCTTTTTAACATGAGCGGATTATTGGGTGATAGTTCATCTAGTTCATTGCGGTGGAAAATCTTTCGGTCAGGAAGCTGATTCTCGTTCCATCCTTCCCCTATAATCCACTCACCCTTAGGCTTGTCTTTTACATATTCTTGAATTGCATCACGAATGTCCTGCGAGGATGTCATTAACGAAAAATCTAGTTTCATCAATTTTTCTCCGTGGCCAATGAGATGCATATGACTATCTACAAACCCTGGAAACATCGTATTTTTTTCTAAATCTATAACCTTGGAAATTCTATTTTTAAATTGTCTTTCAATCTCTTGCTTCGTTCCTGTAGCAATAATGGTGCCGTTTTCAACGAAGACTGCTTCTACAGTCTCATTTTCCCGCTCCATCGTGTAAATTTGTCCACCCGTCCATAAAGTCCCCATCATCACACCTACCGTCTATTAAATTAAGGTTACTTTAACATGAAAAAGCAGGTAGTAAAAATACTATCTGCTTTTCTACTAAATTATGCATTTGCCTTTGCTGCTATTTCTGCTTGTCTAAGCTCAATTCTTCTAATTTTTCCTGAAGTTGTCTTAGGTAGATCATTTACAAATTCTATTTTTCTTGGATATTTATATGGTGCTGTCGTTTGCTTTACAAATCCTTGAAGGTCTTTGACTAACTCCTCATTAGCAGCTACGCCTTCACGTAATACAACAAATGCTTTTACAATATTACCACGAATTTCATCAGGGCTTGCTACAACCGCACACTCTTTTACAGATGGATGCTTAACAAGTGCATCTTCAACTTCAAATGGCCCGATTGTGTAGCCTGAGCTTATGATAATATCATCAGCACGCCCTTCAAACCAGAAATAGCCATCTTCGTCTTTTTTCGCCTTGTCTCCTGTAATATAGTAATCCCCTCTATACTGCATGGCAGTTCTTTCAGGGTCCTTGTAATATTCTTTAAAAAGAGCTGGTGTGTCTACGTGGACACCGATATCGCCAACTTCGCCTACCGCACAAGGCTTTCCATACTCATCGACAATTTCAACATTATTGCCCGGTGTTGGTTTTCCCATTGAGCCAGGTTTTATTGTCATTCCTTTTAAAACACCAACTAATAATGTATTTTCAGTCTGTCCATATCCATCACGAACTTCTACCTTAAATTCTCTTTTGAACGTGTCGATCACTTCTCGATTTAAAGGTTCTCCAGCTGAAACCGCACTATGTAAATCAGGTAGTGAGTAATTGGATAAATTCTCTACCTTTGCCATTAGCCGATACTCAGTTGGTGTACAACATAAGACATTGATTTTATAGGAACTTAGCAATTCCAAGTATTTATTTGGATCAAATTTGCCGGAATACACAAATCCAGTTGCACCACTCCCTAAAACTGAAAGGAATGGGCTCCAAATCCATTTTTGCCAACCAGGACCAGCTGTCGCCCAAACTGTATCGGATTCACTGATGCTTAACCAGTATGGTGCTGCAGTTTTTAAATGTGCATATGCCCATCCATGTGTATGAACAACACCCTTCGGATTCGCAGTTGTCCCAGAGGTGTAGGATAAAAATGCCATGTCATCCTTACTTGTTTCTACTGCATGCAGTTCATCAGATTGTTTTTTCATATTCTCTTCTAACGAGACCCAACCCTCTACTTTATCACCAACTACAAACTTTTGAATATGATCGATATCTTCGATAGATAAAAATTGATCACAATATGGGTGGTAGCTAATAATCGCTTTAACGTCTCCATGGATGATTCGGTATTGAAGATCCTTTGTACGGAGCATTTCAGAGCTTGGAATGACGACTAATCCGGCTTTTAATGCGCCTAAATAAACCATATATGCTTCTACTAGACGAGGAACGATAACTAATACTTTGTCACCTTTCCTAAGGCCATTGTTAATTAAGGAATTCCCAATTCGATTTACATTTTTGAAGAGGTCTACGTATGTGATTTCCTTTTTAGTCCCCTGCTCATCTTCCCATTTTACAGCAATCTTTTTTGGGTTATTTGCGTATTTTTCAATTTCCTGAACAAGGTTATAGATTGCAGGTGCAATTAAATCTTCTCTTTTCACGATAATTCCTCCTCCGTTTTTATAGTCTAATTATATTAAATATTATAATCTATTTGGAAGGGATTTTGTGAAAAATTTATGACCAGGTTATAATATCTGATTCTAATTGCAATTTTTCACATCAAAAAAGGACGGGTATGAACCCGTCCTTGTAGCCATTTATTTTATTTTTTTAGAAGTTTCCTCCGCCCATATGTGATTGAGCGTAAGATACTAAACGCTTAGTGATTTCTCCACCAACAGATCCGTTAGCGCGAGAAGTTGTGTCAGCACCAAGGTTTACACCAAATTCTGATGCAATTTCATATTTCATTTGGTCGATAGCTTGTTGAGCACCAGCTACTAGAAGTTGATTGCTATTGTTGTTTGCCATGTGACTTCACCTCCTTGTGAGTATAGAATGTGTAAAACCCACAAGCATAATTCATTTAAGTGACTGGTAAATGTTCACAACAAAAGAATGATTTTCTATTAGAATAAGTCCTGAATTTCTTCTTTCTTTGAGCCATCCAATGTTAGTACTTCTGTATCATTAACTGCTTTTTCAATTAAGCTTTCAAAATCAGTGTAACTTTCATAATGTGTTACTTTTTCAAGTCTTGGTCTTGTTTTTGGTGCTGCAGGTGTAAATATTGTACAGCAGTCCTCAAATGGTCGTATCGAAATATCATGTGTATTGATTTTCTTTGCCATATCTATAATATGAAACTTATCTTCAGTTACAAGTGGACGAATAATCGGCGTATTGGTGACGTTATTAATAACATGCATACTTTCCAATGTCTGGCTTGCTACTTGTCCTAAGCTTTCTCCAGTTACGATCGCTAGCGCATTACGTCTTCTTCTAATCTCATCGGTAATTCGAAGCATCATCCGTCTAGTTGAAATCAACGTATAGTTTTCTGGAATTTGACTTTGTATTGTGGTCTGAATTTCAGTAAATGGCACGATATGCAGCTTGATTGTTCCAGTAAATTCAGTAAGCTGCTGTGCGAGGTCAATCACCTTTTGGCGCGCACGTTCGCTTGTATATGGAGGACTATGAAAATGCACAGCCTCAACCGTTAATCCCCTTTTCATGGCTAGGAAGCCCGCAACAGGACTATCAAAGCCCCCTGAAAGCATAAGCATGGCTTTCCCGCTTGAGCCGACTGGAAGTCCGCCTAAACCTATCTCATCCTTAAAGGTAATATATGTTGCTTCTGAACGAACCTCAACGCGCATATTGATATCAGGGGTATGCACATTTACATAGATTCCCTTAACATTCTTTAAAATATGCGCTCCTAATTCATAATTTAACTGATTAGAATCAAGTGGAAAGTTTTTATCAGAACGTCGAGCTGATATTTTGAATGACTTTCCTTCATGATCCAACTGTTTGAAGGCTGCTAGAACTCCTTCTTTAATATGTTCAATTTCACTTACAGTCTTTAATGCTAAACTAAAGGATTGAATTCCAATGATATTTTTGAGAACCTCCACAATTTCCTCATGTGGTTCTCCGTTAAGTTTGATATAAATTCGGTCTCTTGTTTTTTCAAACTTGAGTCCTTTGTATTTTGTTAGCTTTTTTCCTATCTGATTTAAAAGTTTATTAATAAACAAATTACGATTTCGACCTTTTGTTGTGATTTCACCAAATCGAATTAATATGTGATCATATTCCATTTCTTTCCCCCATTACATTTTGTAATTTCTGAATTGAATTTTCTATAGCATTGATTAAAATTGGAACTTCTTCTAGCTGATTTTGATGGGATAAGCTAATTCGAATGGAGCTATTCGCTTGGACTTCAGACACTCCCATTGCAAGCAATGTTTTACTAGGCTCATTATTTTTCGATGAACATGCGGAGGTAGTCGATACGTAAATTTCCTTTTCCTCCAATAAATGTACAAAAACCTCTGGCTTTAATCCATCAATTGAAAAATTAATAATATGCGGAGCGCTACTTTCCTCAGGTGTGTGAATCTTGACATCGTTCAATTTCGTTAATTTTTCGATAATCGCTTTTTTTAGTCTTCTAAGATGCTTGATATTGTCATCTCTTTTTTCTATCGTTAACCTTAATGCTTTTGCTAGGGCAACAAAACCTGCTACATTTTCCGTACCTGCCCTTTTTTGCATTTCTTGGTCACCACCAGCGATTAAGGATTTAATTCGCAAACCATGGCGGACGAAAAGTACTCCAGTTCCTTTAAGACCATTAAATTTATGCCCTGAAATCGTACATAAATCAAGTTTCGCCTTATTAAAATCTAAATGTGTTTTGCCGATTCCCTGTACATGGTCAACATGATAAATAATCTTCGGATACTTTTCTAAAAGCTTTCCGATTTCTTCAATCGGTTGGATTGTCCCGACCTCATTATTCACATGAATGATCGAAACTAAAATCGTATCTTCACGAATTGCATTTTTTAAGCTTTCAATCGATACGACACCATTTTCGTTAACTGGAAGATAGGTAATTTCAAATCCAAGGTCTGTCAATTGGTTGCAGGCTCCACTTACAGATGGATGCTCAATTGATGTTGTAATAATATGTTTGCCTCGATTTTGATATTGTAAAGCAATCCCCTTAATTGCATAATTATTCCCCTCTGACCCGCCGGATGTAAAAATAACCTCCTGTGGTTTTACATGTAAAAGGGATGCAATTTGTGTACGAGACTGACTTAAAAGTTTTTCGGCTTGTCCACCAATTCCATGTAAGGAAGAGGGATTACCAAAATAATTCGTCGCTACTTTTATATACGAATCAATAACATCATCAAATGGTTTGGTTGTCGCACTATTATCTAAATAAATCATCTAATTTCCCCTACTATGCATTATTTGCATCAAAATCATACCATAAAATGAATGAATTAAAAATGAAAGGACCCCAATAATTTGAGGTCCTTTATTTATTCACTTTCGTCATCAAGTAATACTTCAATCTTCTTCAGTGCTCCTGGATCCACGTCCTCAATGGCAGTTGCAGCTTGCTCTAGTGCAAGTGCATACTCAAAATTCCTAAAAGAGCTTTCAGCTTCGAGTAAACTTACTGCTATCTTTGGATTTCGGCTACGATATCGGTTTCCATATTGAATAACTTTTTCTGCAAGATATACTTGTTCGATCATTTCTTCAGTATTCTTATGTGTCTGTGAAATTAAATCAAGTGCATTTTGTAGGGCTTGATTCACCGTATTCATATTTAGCGGTTTTTCCTCAAGCGTTGACATTACTTGCGTTAGTGATAATTTCGATTCGGACATAAGCTCCGAGTATTTTATTGGCAGCCCTGGAATGTTACTTTTTGAAATAAGACGTTTTGCATCTGCAAGCTGTTTCTTCATTTCTAAAATTTGTTCTCTAGCATGTAGTTCATCCTTACGAAGGGTTTTCAGCATTTCTGAGTATTGTAAATGCTCTTCCTTCACATCTTGAATCTTACCGTAAACCTCTTCTAGTTCTTTTCTAATTAAAGAATAGGCAATTTGGTCTTCTTCAAGCTTTACTTGAATCGAAACATATTGTTTCACAAGTTGCTTGATTTGTTTCACGATATTTCGGTGACGATCAAGATCATGGTCATTTACATGATAGCTTTGTTGAACAAATGATGTCTCTTCCTCAGTGCTCTTACTGCCTTCAATCAAGTCTTCAAGATCCTGTTCTATTTTTTCAACCTCGTTTTTAACAAACTGATTTGCCTTTACTTCCACTTCAAGTAAATCATAAATTGTATCGAGGGATTCATGTGTTTCATCCAATCCTTTTTTCACTTTTTCAAGCTTAAGCTCTTCAATTAAAGTAATATACTGAGTTAGTTGCTCTCTCATTCTTTCGATTTCTTTTTCAATTTGATGATGTTCAAGAGAATAGCCTTCCTGTTCCATTTGGCTATATCCTTCTGAAACTTCATTTAGTTGGTTTGGAATCACGCTCTGGCATTCATGTAGCAAATGAGGGATTTCATCCATCTGTTTCTTCGTTACGGAAAGGGCATCCTTTATGAGAAGTACGATTTCTCTAGCTTCAAAATAATTCCCATTAGTGGTAGCTTCTTCAAATTCCTTAAATTTCCCATAAACACCTTCTAGATTCGCTTCAAGCTGTTTTTCTGCACAACCGAAAGTATGTCGGTGTGCAAGTAAATTCTTTTTCAAATCACGATACAATTGATTTAATTCATCAACCTCTACCCGATTTTTTTCTTCACTGCCAACTAAATCTTTAAGTTCATCTAAGATAATCGCAATATTGCTTTCAGCATCATTCAAAACGGCTTCGATTTGTTCGAGTACTCGTTTTGCTTTTCCAAAACGATATTTATCTGCTAAGTCTTCAGCATCAAATAATAATTCCTCGACATCAGGAAGTGAGACTGTAACAATTTCATCCCACTGTTTTCGCCAGCGTTCGAATAATTCCTCAGTTTGTCCTGTCATGTTTAGATCTTTTACCTTTGCTATTTCATCCGTTACTGGCCGATTCATCATATCTATCTTCCAGGCTTCAAGCCTATCAACATCTTTATAGATCTTTTTTCTCGAATAAAATCCAAAAATGGCAACTACACTTACTACTACGATTATGCCGATTATGATCTCCATAATTTGGCCTCCTTGCTCCCACAATCAATCTCGTTCTAGACATTTATGTATTTTTATATAAAATTCATGGAAATGTTTTTTTTAATGTATTTATGATACCATGTAAACGACAATTTTTGACTAAAACTTTTAAAATTTTTTACAAATTTTATAGAAAATGAGGGATTTGTCGATGAAAGCAGATGGTCACGTCCACACACCCTTCTGTCCACATGGTACGAAGGATACATTTGAGGATTATATTGCACGTGCTCTTCAATTAGGATTTGATGAAATTTCATTCACAGAGCATGCTCCACTTCCATCACGTTTTGTTGATCCCACACCTCAAAAGGATAGTGGAATGAACGCAAATGAATTAGAACACTATTTTACGGTTTTATCAGAGCTTCAAAAAAAGTTTGCATCTGATATCAAGATTAATATCGGTTTAGAGGTCGACTATATTGAGGGTTATGAAGAAGATACAAAAGCCTTTTTAAACGAGTATGGTCGATATTTGAATGATAGCATTCTATCTGTTCATTTCCTAAAAAATAGAAATCAATTCTATTGCCTCGATTATAGTCCTGATACATTCGCAACGATGATAAGGGAATACTCATCAATAGAGGCTGTTTACGAGGCATATTATGATACTTTGCTATCTTCAGTTACATCAGACCTTGGTCAGTATAAACCAAAAAGAATCGGTCATATGACGCTTGTTCATAAGTTTCAAAAAAAATTCCCTACATCAAAAAATTTCTACGAGAAAATATCCAAGATACTAGACAGGATTGCTGAACAAGGGCTTTCTTTGGACTATAATGGCGCTGGGATAAATAAGCCTCTTTGCCTAGAGGTATATCCTCCTGAACAAATCATTAGAGAGGCTATAAAACGAAAAATCCCCCTTGTCTATGGATCCGATGCCCACAGCAGGAAGGATTTAAATCAAGGGTTTGATGATTTATATAAAAATGCGGTTCTAGTTTCTCCGACTACATAATCAAATACGCCAAGGCGTATTTGCGCCCAGATTTTTTAGGCCCACACGAAGTGGGTCACAAAGACGTTGCCACAGGATGTGGCGTTCTTAGTCTTTGATCCTAAGCTCGAAAAGTTACCTTTGAAAATCGCATGTCTCCTTCGGAGGCTTTAACTTTATTCAACTAAGGTTTGAAACCCACTTAAGTGGTTACTTATATTGTAATCATCCCACCACTTATGTGGACATATGCTGAATAAAGTTAACCGGGAATGGCGTTACATTGTTTCTCACCATTTGTGGTTGTTTACAGATCGTCGTGTTGACCCACTTCTCGATTTCATGGCAATATTGTTCACTCACATACAGTTCATAAGGCATTAAATGTAGAACCTCTGACATATATTGAGGATGTAAATATGGCATCGACAGCATACCTTTTAATTGCATAATGGTATACGGAATTGGAATAAGGGCAAATTCCTGTTGTTTCATCCCTGTTTCAAAAATAGTTTGAAAATAGTATTTTTCCTTCGCCATATAGGTGGTCATGATTTCACGAATCAATGTGGTATCAAATGTAATTTCCCTTTGGACAAATCGTGATAACTGTCGATTTTCCTTTTGGTATTCCATAATGCCTCTGATCGCTAGCAATAAACATTCTCTGGCAGTTCTATTATCCAATTCAATATAGGCATGTTCGACAATTGTCAAATATCTCTCTAAGTAAGAGGAAACAAGATGCTCAAGTAAACCTTCTTTATTTCCAAAATAATAGGAGATATTGGCAACATTACAATTTGCTTTTTTCGCAATTTCACGAACCGTTGTACCATCAAAGCCTTTTGTATTAAATAAAAAAACAGATGAATCTATAATTTTTTGTTTCATGCTTTTATTTTTCATAACCAACCCACCTTACCCTTAATATTGTTAGATTTCGCTAAGTATAGGTAGATTCCTTTAAGATTTTATCGACAAGTCATGCACATTAAACTATTATTTGGTATTATTTATGTAGGAATTACTCAAATGGAGGGGAAAAATCATGTTTAATGTCGAACATTATAAAGGCAATAAAGCAGAAGACTATCAACTTGTAACAAAACAGCTTCAAGCTTTACTAGAAGGTGAGCCAGACCAAATTGCAAACTTAGCAAATGCTTCAGCATTGCTTAACCAATTTTTAGATAATATCAATTGGGTAGGTTTTTATATCAAGAAAGGCAGTGAACTTGTCCTTGGACCTTTCCACGGCTTACCTGCTTGTGTTAGAATTCCGATGGGACGTGGAGTTTGTGGTACCGCGGCACAAAACCAAAAGACTGAAAGAGTTCCCGACGTTCATCTTTTCCCAGGGCATATCGCATGTGACAGTGCTTCCCAATCAGAAATTGTTGTTCCCATTATGAAGAATGGTGAAGTATTTGGTGTGTTAGACATCGATAGTCCAATCAAGGAACGTTTTGATGAAGTGGACCAACAATGCATAGAAGAATTTGTGAAAGTTTTAGAAAATCATATATAAAATTTTGAAGCCAGTCGGAACTATTTCCAACTGGCTTTTTTGATTATCCATTTAAAGCCTGATTTAAATCTTCCCAAATATCCTCCCATGCTTCTAATCCAACCGAAAGTCGAATTAAATTATCGGTAATTCCCATTTTCAATCGTGCTTCTTCAGGAACAACTGCATGCGTCATAGTTGCGGGGTGCTGGATAAGGGTTTCAGTGTCACCAAGACTCACTGCAATTTTGATTAATTTCACTCGATTTAAGACATTTTGCGCGTCCTTTTTTGAACCTTTTATTGTAAAGGAAATTAATCCACCAGGCTTACGCATTTGTTTTTTCATAATCTCGTAGTCTGGGCTTTCTGAATCTCCTGGATAAAAAATTTGCTCCACATTATTATGTTCTTTTAATAAGGATGCAATTTTTCCCGAATTGTCACAGTGGCGATCCATCCTTACTGGAAGTGTTTTTAACCCACGTAGTAAAAGCCAAGCATCGAATGGGGACATAATCCCGCCTACATCCTTCTTCGTTGTCATTGCTACTTGTTGAATAAAATCATTCTTTCCTACGACAAGTCCGGCGATAACATCACCATGACCTCCGATGTACTTTGTTGCACTATGAACAACAATATCACATCCTAATTTAATTGGTTGCTGCAAATACGGTGAACAGAAGGTATTGTCAACGACAACTGGAATATGACGCAGCTTAGCGATATTAACAACTTTTTGTAAATCAATGAGCTTCATGGTTGGATTAATTGGTGTTTCGATGTAGATTAACTTTGTATTTGCAGTCATTTTTGAAAGAATTTCTTCCTCATCTTCCATATCACTAAAATCATAATCGATATTGTACTTCTCCTTCATCATTTGAAGAAGTCCAAAAGTACACCCATAAAGCCCTTGTGAACAAAGAATATGATCACCGGTTTTTGTTAAGGCAATGAATACAGAGGAAACTGCCGCCATTCCAGATCCAAATGACAGTCCTGCTTCCCCACCTTCCAGAATGGCAATCCTTTCTTCTAAAAGCTTTACTGTCGGATTGCCTAAACGGGAATATATATAACCTTCCTCATAACCAGCAAACCGTGCTTCCCCTTGTTCTGCCGATTCAAAAGTAAAGGTTGACGTTTGGTAAAGTGGCGGTGTTAAGCTCCCATTTGGGGAAATTGACCCTCCACCATGTATCGCTAATGTATCAAATGATTTACTTTCACTACTCATGCTCCCTTTTCCCCCTTATACTTTCAATTTTATAATTAGCATATGACAAGTATGATTGTTTTGAAAGCGTTTTCTTTTTTCACAGAGGATTACTAGGTTTTTACGGGTCATGCCCGGGTCGCTCAGGACATGTCCATTGTCCAAACCGGAAAGTTAACTTAACTCTATGCTCCACAAAAAGAAAAGACATCCAATTAAGAATGCCCTTCAACCACTTTATTTTCACTTGCAATGACTTGATTTTTCCCTGATTGTTTGGCGACATATAAAGCATTGTCTGCACGATGGAAAAGACTTTGGAATGTTTCTTTGTATTCCTTGTACCATGTTGCAACACCACATGAAATAGTTACTTTTGGATTTGATTGCTGTTCGACCCTTTTCCCAAGTCGCTCCGCAACAGCAATCCCAGAAGATAAACTCACTCTAGGCAAATAAATTGCCAGCTCTTCTCCACCCCATCTTGCTCCAATATCGCGATCGCGAATGTTTTCCTTAATAAGATTTGCAATTTGAACGAGCGCTTCATCCCCTACTTGGTGACCGTACGTGTCATTAATTCCTTTAAAATCATCAACATCAATTAATATAAACGTACCAAAAGCGTCTGTATCCAATGATTCCTGCACACAATCCTCCAAGTGATTCCGTGAATAAAGCTTTGTTAAATAATCAGTAATCACTAGCTTTTCAAGTTCCTCTCGAAGTATTGAATTTGTAAAAGCTAAAGAAGAATGGTGAATTAAGGATTGTAGAAGCTTAAACTTATCGAAAGAAAAGAAATATGGTAATTCATGTAAAACAATGGCGACTCCCAGAATTTCGTCGCGCTGTACCATCGGAACGCACATCATGGAACGATAAAAGGATCCACTAAATGCTGGGTCAACCAATAAATCTCCAATGAAAAGTGGCTCTTTTTCTGTTAAAAACCGGTCTAGGCTATGTAAAACATACGGATCCCCGTGCCCTTCTTCAAAAAAAGTAGTACTACCAGGAAGTACCTCAATTTGCTCATTCGATTGTAAAAAAAACCCAACCTCATTTGCACCAAAGGAATTTTTGATTTGTGATGACATGAAAGTCATCGTATCCGTTAATCGTAAATTCGAATTTAACTTATGTGAAGTTTCGTTAATTAATTGAAGATCCGCAATTAATTGCTTTGATTGATGGTAAAGCTGTGCATTTTCGAATGCATGTCCTGCTGTGTTTGCCAATAATTCAATGAACTGAATTTCCGATTTAGGAAATTCCAACACATCATGAGCATTGATTTGCAATACTCCATATACTCCCTGGCGTCCTTTTAGCGGAGCATAAATAATGGACTTTTTATCCGTAACGGAATCTTCAAGCTGCAAACTCCCGGTTACAAAAGCTTGCATAACAGGTGAGTTTTCGCCATGTTCATATTCTTTTATATCCTTAATCGGAATAACTTTATGTCTCGTATTATCATGTGCAAGAAATAAGGTATATGTGAACGATGGGTATACATCTTGTAATGTATTTATAACCTCTTCAAGCACAGCATCAATATCCATCGTTGAATGAAACTTTGAGGTTACTCTAAATAGTTGCTCATATCTTAATTCTTCATTTGGAAACTTCACAATTAATCACCCATCTGACATTAGTTCTTTATACATTCATTATAATAGATAATGCACGAAAAATGTCTTAATATATATTAAAAAATTCAAATTTTATACATATATCATGGTTAAAATTGAAAAATCTCCAAAAAGCTATGAGGTTCTTGCCGACTTATGTATATTTTCATGAAAACTTGACTTCCTTTTCTAAAAATCATATAATGATCGTTGTGTAAAATATCGCAGCAAATGTGAGTAGGTTTTTGTTCTATTTTGTTCCTCTAATGGGTTTTAGCCGTTAGATGGTGTATCACGTAACCCTTGGCTGCTAGGGCGAAGGTACATGAAAACAAAATATTCGAGAACATCTAGCACATCTGTTTTTATTTTACAACAAAATAAAAACATTGAAGGAGGAGTCATTCATGGCTCGTTATACTGGTCCAAGCTGGAAATTATCCCGTCGTCTTGGAATCTCATTAAGTGGTACTGGTAAAGAATTAGAAAAGCGTCCTTACGCTCCTGGACAACATGGTCCAAACCAACGCAAGAAGCTTTCTGAATATGGTTTACAATTACAAGAAAAGCAAAAGCTTCGTCATATGTACGGAATGAATGAGCGTCAATTCTACAATACATTCGTCAATGCAAGCAAAATGCAAGGGGTTCTTGGTGAAAACTTCATGATTCTTCTTGAATCACGTTTAGATAACCTAGCTTACCGTCTTGGTCTTGCACGTACTCGTCGTGCAGCTCGTCAATTAGTTAACCATGGTCATATTCTTGTTGATGGAAAACGTGTTGATATTCCATCTTACCGTGTAAAACCTGGTCAAACTATTGCAGTTCGTGAAAAATCACGTAACCTTGTAACAATCAAAGAAGCAATCGAAGGTACTACTTTTGTACCAGAATATTTAACTTTTGATGCTGAGAAATTAGAAGGAACTTTCACTCGTTTACCTGAGCGTTCTGAATTACCAGCTGAAATTAACGAAGCATTCATCGTTGAGTTCTACTCACGTTAATCTTCCTAAAGAGGAAAGGGACATCCCTTTCCTCTTTTTTTATTACTTAAATGGCAGTTATGGTTTTACTGATAGGAATATAAAGAAAAACCTTTAACATAAACAAACATTTTGCTTGTACTCTCTGGATATTTACTATAAAAACAAGGTGCTCCCGAAGGAACACCTTAAACTTTAGTATTTTATTAAGAAATATTTTTTCTTACCTCTACGGATTACTGTGAATTGTCCTTCGATTCGATGTTGCCCCGAAAGAACTGCATCTACCTCTTGGATTCTTTCACCATTTACATAGATGGCTCCATTTCCAATATCCTCACGTGCTTGACGCTTCGATGGTGATATTTTACTCATGACTAACAAATCAACTAAGCTTACCTCTGCTTCTCCGTCAAATTCATAAGAAGGGACATCCTTAAAGCCTTGCTTAATTTCCTCAGCACTTAATTCACTTATTGACCCACTGAATAATGCTGCAGAAATCTTCACTGCTTGCTCAAATGCAGCCTCTCCATGAACCAATTTTGTAACCTCTTCTGCCAATGTCTTTTGTGCTAAGCGCTTTTCTGGTGCATTTTGGATTTCCGCTTCTAGATTTTCAATTTCCTCTTTTGAAAGGAATGTAAAATATTTTAAATAACGAACAACATCACGGTCATCTGTATTAATCCAGAATTGATAAAACTCATATGGTGACGTTTTTTCTTTATCTAACCAAATTGTTCCACCTTCTGTTTTACCAAACTTAGTTCCGTCAGACTTCGTTACAAGTGGAATGGTTAGACCATAAGCCTTTGCATCCTCTACTGTCTTACGGATTAATTCTAGTCCAGCTGTGATATTTCCCCATTGATCGCTTCCACCGATTTGAAGTCGGCAACCTTCATTTTCATACAGCTTTAGAAAGTCGTAGGATTGTAAAATCATATAGCTGAACTCAGTAAACGATATACCTGCATCTAAACGAGACTGGACGGAGTCTTTTGCAAGCATATAATTTAGTCCAAAACTCTTACCGATATCACGCAAGAAAGTGATTAAGTCTAAGCTTCCAATCCAATCATAATTATTCGCAATTTCAGCTGGATTACCTTCTGATTCAAAATCTAAAAAACGAGAAAGCTGCTCCTTGATGCTATTGCTATATTGCACAACAACCTCTTTCGGATTCAACGTTCTTTCCGCTTTTTTACCACTTGGGTCACCAATTAGACCAGTAGCGCCCCCAACTAAAGCAATCGGTTGATGCCCAGCCAACTGGAATCTTCTCAACGTCAAAATTCCTACCATGTGTCCAATATGTAAGCTATCTGCTGTTGGATCAAACCCACAATACAATTTAATCTTTTCATTCGCTAATATATGCTGTAAGCCTTCTTCATCCGTTACTTGATTAATTAGGCCCCTATAGGCCAAATCCTGAATAACATCCATTAATTTCGATTCTCCTTTTAACCATTTAATAAGGTTTTTCTATCACATTTCGTCTAATATTGTCAAATTCAATATTGGAAATTCATAAAATAATATTAATGAGACCATGGTATATGCTATAATGAACTTGGATTTTTAGGGGGATGATTATGAATTTTAATAAATCACAGATATTTGAAAAAATTAACTCTTTTTGGCAGAGAGTCACATCGAATAAAGTAGTTAAAGCAATATCTGGCAAGAAGACCCGTAAAGGTGTAAGAGTTACATACGGTGTTGTTTGGAATTTATTTTTACTTTTCTTTATAATCGCCATTCTTGGTCTCGGCTTTGCAGGAGGAGCGGGTGCTGGATACTTTGCATCCCTAATTAAGGATGAACCTGTTCGGAGCTATGAGAGTTTACAGAAAGATATTTATAATTACGAAGAAAATACAGAAGTTTACTTTGCAAACGAAATCTATCTTGGCCAATTACGTGCAGATCTCCAACGTGAAGAAGTATCACTTAATGATATTTCTCAATATGTCAAGGATGCTGTAATTGCAACCGAAGACCAGTACTTCTATAAGCATGATGGAGTAGTTCCAAAATCAATTTTACGTGCTATCGTCCAGGATGTAACAGGTTCACCAATCCAAACTGGAGGAAGTACACTAACACAGCAATTGATTAAGAACCAAATTCTATCAAACGAAGTATCGTTTGATCGGAAAGCAAAGGAAATTTTAATTGCATTACGACTTGAAAAGTTTTTTGATAAGGATGAGATATTAGAGGCATATCTAAACATTATTCCTTATGGCCGTAATTCATCTGGTCGAAATATCGCCGGGGTGCAAACAGCAGCAAAAGGAATTTTCGGAGTAGATGCAAAGGATTTAAACCTGCCACAAGCAGCTTTTATCGCCGGTCTACCACAAAACCCATATGTATATACTCCTTTCTCAAATAAGGGAGGACAGGTAAAAGAAAACCTAGAACCCGGTCTTAACCGAATGAGAACGGTTTTGGAGCGTATGCTTACAGGTGGCTTCATCAACCAGCAGCAATATGAGGAAGCACTGGCTTATGATATTCGAGCAAACCTTGTTCCACCAAAATCAGAGCCTACTGAAAAATATCCTTGGTTGACTGCTGAAGTAGAAAAACGTGCCACCGATATATTATTAAAAAAATTGGCTAAGGACGATGGTTACGAGGAGGAAGATCTAGATAATAACAAGGATCTAAAAAGTCACTACCGAGAAATAGCTGATAAAAACCTTCGTCAAAATGGATATAAAATCCATACCACAATTGACAAAGAAATTTTTGACACCATGCAAGAGGTAGTAAAAAACTATCAATATTTTGCTCCAGATAAACCAGAAACAAAGGTTATTGATACCGCAACCGGTGAAAAAGGAAGTGTGATGGAACCTGAAGAAACTGGTTCTGTTCTAATCGAAAATAAGACAGGAAAAATTATTAGTTTTGTGGGTGGACGTGATTTCGAACGTGAACAAACAAACCATACTTTTAGTCCTCGTGCGAATGGTTCGACCATGAAACCACTCTTGGCCTATGCACCAGCTATGGAATTAGGCTTGGTACAACCGGGAAGTGTCATTGCTGATGTGAAATTGACTATTGGAGGATATTCCCCACAAAACGTTGGTGGTAAAAACGACTTTGATGGTTTAATGTCTGTAAGACATGCTTTACAAATCTCGAAGAATATACCTGCAATTAAGACTTATTTAAAGGCCTTTGATCAACGCCCAATTACGTTTTTGGAGAAAATGGGGTTCACTTCCTTAGCTGAAGCAGATAATCACTCAGCCTCACTTGCCATTGGCGGGATGACTAATGGTGTTTCTGTCGAAGAGAATGTTAATGCCTTTGCTACATTTGCTAACGAGGGTAAATTTATAGATGCTTATATGATTGAAAAGATTGTGACGAATGATGGTGATGTCGTATATGAACATGAGACGAAGCCAGTTGAAGTATTTTCACCACAAACTGCGTATTTAACGATCGACATGATGCGTGATGTTATCAATGGCGGTACTGCAGCATCCCTTAATGGTTATTTAAAGTTTAATGCGGACTGGGCAGGTAAAACAGGTACAACCAACTTCGTTCATGACGTATGGTTTGTAGCAACAAACCCTAACGTAACATTCGGAATTTGGATGGGGTATGATACACCAAAGTCAATCCCACCATCTTATAAGGGACTATCATATTCAAGAAGAAGTACTCTTCTATGGGCCGAGCAAATGAACGCGGTATATGATATAAGACCCGAACTTGTACAGCCAAAAGAGAACTTTAAAATGCCTGGTGGAATCGTATCTCGTTCCTACTGTGGTATTTCTGGCCTACTTCCATCTGATTTATGTCGTGAAGCTGGTCTTGTTCAATCAGACATTTTTAACGCGAAATTTGTTCCAACCAAGGTTGATGACAATCTTGTTAAAGGAAAGTATATAGAAGTGAATGGCAAGGCCTATCGTGTTCCAGCAAGTGCTCCACAAGAATTCGTACAAGACGGAATTATGATTAAAAAGGAATTTTTACAGCAACATGACTTAAAGGATTCAAGAGCAATTGAACAGCTGCTTCCAAATAACAGTCGTTGGAAGAACCTAGTCATTACGGAAACACAAGAGCTTAAAGACAATGGCTCTGTTCCTTCCCAAGTCCAAGGTGCTTCGATTTCTTCTGGCGTATTGAGATGGGCAAAGCATGAACACAATGATGTGATTGGTTATCGAATTTATGGCGCTACCAATTTTACAGCAGATTTCAAGAAGATTGGAAGTATACCTGCAACTAAGGATTTACAATTTAATGTTGGAAACGGCGTTGCAGCCTATTATGTTACTGCCGTAGATGTTAGTGGTAATGAAACACCACTTGCAAATTCAGTTTTAATTAAGACTGGCGACTATAAACCTGAGCCAGAGGTTGTTACTCCTCCGCCTCCATCCCCTCCAGCAGAGGGTGGAAATGACAATGGTAATAATGGTAGTGGTAATGGTAGAGAAAACGGTGGAAATTAAGGGATAAATAAAGAGGTGACCCGCGTGTGGGTCACCTCTTTTTTAAGCTATTTAATCTTCCATTGTCGAAAGGTCGCCTGTTGGTAAATCAAGCTCCCATGCCTTAAGAACACGTCTCATAATTTTTCCGCTGCGAGTTTTTGGAAGTTTGTCCTTGAACTCAATCTCACGTGGTGCAGCATGTGCAGCTAATCCCTTTTTCACAAAATCTCTAATTTCTTCTTTTAATCCGTCTGTCGCTTCATATCCGTCAATTAATGCTACGAAAGCTTTAATGATTTCCCCTCGTACAGGATCTGGTTTTCCAATCACACCAGCTTCAGCGATTGCAGGGTGTTCAACGAGTTTGCTTTCAACTTCAAATGGTCCTACTCGCTCTCCAGACGTCATGATTACATCATCTACACGGCCCTGGAACCAAAAATAACCATCTTCGTCCATATATGCTGAATCCCCTGATACATACCAATCACCTGGCATGAAATAGGAATCATATTTTTGTGGATTGTTCCAAATTTGATACATCATCGACGGCCAGCCTTTTTTAATTGCCAGATTCCCCATACGATTTGGTGGTAATTCATTGCCTTGGTCATCGACAATGGCAGCCTTTATTCCTGGGAATGGTTTACCCATTGAACCTGGCTTAATCTCCATACATGGGTAATTACTAATCAGCTGAGCGCCTGTTTCTGTCATCCACCAGTTATCGTGAATGCGTAAATTGAAGACCTTTACTCCCCAACGAACAACCTCAGGATTTAACGGCTCACCAACACTTAATACATGGCGCAAAGAACGTAAATCAAATTGTTTTACTAATTCGTCTCCAGCACCCATTAACATTCTAAATGCGGTTGGCGCACTATACCAAACTGTAATTCCATAATCCTCTATGGTTTGGTACCAGTTTTCCGGTCTAAAGCGTCCTCCTACGATGACGTTAGATGCTCCATTTAGCCAAGGACCGAAAATACCATATGAGGTTCCTGTTACCCAACCCGGGTCAGCCGTACACCAATAGATATCATCCTCTTTTAAATCAAGAATCCATTTTGCTGTTTGATATTGTTGAATCATCGCATTATGAACATGTAAGACTCCCTTTGGCTTACCTGTGGAACCAGAAGTATAGTGTAAGAGCATTCCATCCGTTCTTTCGACCCATTCAATTTCTAACTCTTTACTTGCCGTTTTTAACCGACCAAGAAAATCAATAAATGGGCCATCCTCTGTTACATTGTCTCCGACTAAGACAATGTGCTTTAATGCAGGTAATTCATTAAAAGGAACCCGGTCTACTAAATCTGGAGTAGTGACGATTACTTTTGCTTCACTGTCCTCTAGGCGATCACGTACAGCGCCTTCCATGAATGCTTCAAATAGCGGACCAACGATTGCTCCTAATTTAATCGCCCCTAATACTGTAAAATACAATTCGGGAGAACGAGGCATAAATACAAATACGCGGTCTCCTTTTTCAACATCGGCAGCCTGTTTTAAAACATTAGCAGCACGGTTTGTATATTCTTTCATTTCTTTAAATGTATACTTTTCATCACGTTCTGGATCACGATAATAAAGGGCAATTTTATTTTTCCTCACACCCTCAGCATGGCGGTCAATAGCTTCATAGGCAATATTTACTCTACCTGTTTCAGACCAAGAAAAATTCGAATCTACCTCCGCCCAATCAAAATTCGCATATTCTTCATCATAATCTTTTAAATTATAATTTCCCTTTGTTGCTGGTAGCGCTTCCACCTTCACTTTGCATTTCCCCTTTATGTAAGTTATTTACTATTCTATTATAAAATAAAATTCACCTTTTCTCAATTTTTAAAATTTTGTTTATATATTATTTTTCTGTAAAATTGTATAATTAATGTAACATAAGCTGAAAACGCTTCATTCTTACTAGATTGATGTATAATGAGAATGACTTTAGGAATGGTGGTGACATTGTGGAGCATAGGAAGACATATAACGCTAAGGAACTAAAGACCCCTCATGGAACGCTCATTATAGAAGGTCCCATAACCGGAGAGGCCCTTGCAAGCTACGAATTTCACGAAGGCCTAGTAGCTTTTCGTACTCCAAACCAACAACATAAGGCATTGATCGAAATTGCTGATTTACCTGAAGGAAGAATTATTATCGCAAGAGAGCATAATACCATTGTTGGGTATGTTACATATCTTTATCCAGACCCGCTTGAACGTTGGTCTGAAGGAAAAATAGAAAATTTAATAGAGTTAGGTGCAATTGAAGTTATTCCAAAGTTTCGCGGTAGTCGGGTTGGAAAAAATCTATTAATTGTCTCAATGATGGATGATTGGATGGAGGACTACCTGATCATAACTACTGAATATTATTGGCACTGGGACTTAAAAGGCACAGGTCTTAATGTTTGGGAATATCGAAAGGTAATGGAAAAAATGATGAATGCTGGTGGACTAGAATGGTTTGCAACAGACGACCCTGAAATTAGTTCACACCCTGCTAATTGTTTAATGGCTCGAATCGGAAAACGGGTTAATCAAGAAACGATTGAAAGGTTTGATAGGTTGCGATTCATGAATCGTTTCATGTATTAATTGGGATAGGGGGATATACATGATTGTTGAAGAAATTATGAAAAGAAATGTAACAACATTATCAGCTAATGACACTATATCAACTGCCATAAAATTGATGGACGAAAAAAAGATTCGTCATATTCCCATTGTTGATTCAAATCAACAGATGATTGGACTTATAAGTGATCGCGATATTCGTGATGCAAAGCCCTCCATCCTAGACTATACTAACGAAGAACAAACCCTTGAATCACCGATTAAAGAGATTATGATAAAAGAAGTGATAACCGGTCATCCCCTCGATTTTGTTGAGGAAATCACCGCTGTCTTTTCCCAGTATCGCATTGGCTGCCTACCCATTGAATCTAACGGAAAATTAGTTGGAATCATTACAGAAACTGATTTACTTCATACCTTTGCACAATTAACTGGTGCAAATCAACCGGGCTCTCAGCTCGAGATTAAGGTTCCAAATCGGGCAGGCACATTAGCAGAGGTTGTCAATGTCATTAAAAATCATAATGTTAATATTCACAGTGTCCTTGTGTATCCTGACAAGGATGTCCAATTTAAAATACTTGTGTTACGAGTTCAAACAATGAATCCGAATAAAATCATTACCAATCTGAAAAATGAAGGCTATACTGTAATGTGGCCAACACTACCAGGGCTTTAATCATGACGAAGGAATCAGTTTTCGTCTATTCGGATCAATTGTTAAAATATCGTTTTAGTCAAGACCACCCCTTTAATCAAACGAGGGTAAAGCTTACATATGATCTACTCAAAAGTCTGAACTTGTTAGATGACTCGGATATTATATCACCTAGAATGGCAACCGATGAAGAATTGCAGCTTGTCCACGACCCTAGATTCATCAAAGCGGTTAAGTTGGCTGGAGAAGGTAAACTATCCGAAGAAATAGGACATAGCTATGGAATTGGTACTGAGGATACTCCAATTTTTCCAGGGATGCACGAAGCAAGCGCCTTATTAGTTGGTGCTACCCTTTCTGCGGTAGACCATGTAATGTCTGGCAAGTCAAAGCATGCTCTTAATCTTGGTGGTGGATTACATCATGGATTCCGCGGGAAAGCCTCTGGATTTTGTGTGTACAATGATAGTGCTGTTGCAATTCGCTATATGCAAAAGAAATATGATGTAAGAGTACTTTATGTTGATACAGATGCACATCATGGTGATGGTGTTCAATGGACATTTTATGATGATCCTGATGTATGCACTCTTTCCATACATGAGACAGGACGATATCTCTTTCCCGGTACAGGAAACGTGACTGAGAGAGGTTCAGGCAAAGGCTATGGCTATTCATTCAATGTCCCATTAGATGCATTCACTGAGGATGAGTCATGGTTACACGCCTACGCTACAGCTTTTACAGAGGTTACCGAATTTTTTAAACCGGATGTCATCCTTACGCAAAATGGTGTAGATTCCCATTATTATGATCCATTAACCCATTTGTCGACTACTATGAAAATTTATCGTGAAATTCCCAAACTTGCCCACAAGCTTGCTCATCAATATTGTGATGGTCGCTGGATTGCAGTCGGTGGTGGCGGTTATGATATTTGGAGAGTCGTGCCAAGAGCATGGTCTTTCATTTGGCTTGAAATGATTGAAAAATCGGAGTTAAGCGGTCCCCTTCCGAAAGATTGGATCAATAAATGGCAGCCAAAGGCAAAATTAACTCTTCCTACATTCTGGGATGATGAACCTAATATTTATCAACCTATCCCTAGAAAATCAGAAATTGAGGAAAAAAATGCATTAACCGTTACAAAAAGCCTTTATCCGATACGCAATAACTAAATACGCTACGCGAGTCCGTATATTGGCTTAGACCAGAGACCCGATGGCGCCCAGAGCTAGACATCGAAAGAAAAAAACACGGCAAATGCCGTGTTTTTTCTGCCTTATTATTTCGTTGATTTTCTAAATTCAATTCGGTGTGGTAATACCACTATTTGTTCATCTACATTTTCTTTGTTCATGAGCTTCGTTAATAATCTCATTGCCACTGCACCTATATCATACATTGGTTGAACAACTGATGTAAGCTGTGGACGCACCATCAGAGCTAAACGTGTATTATCAAAGCCAATCACTTCTATATCATCAGGTATCGAATAGCCTAAATCTTGCGCACTATGGATAACACCTAATGCCATTTCATCTGTACCAACAAATACAGCTGTTGGCTTGTCAGCTATTTCATGTATTTTCTCGAAACCTTCAATACCTGAATCATATGTGTAATCACCTTCAATTACATATTCTTCATTGTATGAAAGGCCGGCATCCTCGATTGCACGTTTATAACCAGCAAGTTTCTTTTCTGCATTAATTGGTTCAGTTAATAACCCACTAATAAAGGCAATTTTCTTATGACCTCTTTTAGTTAATTCAGTAACCGCATCATATGATGCCTGTTCGACATCAATTGTAACGGCTGGAACCGAATTTGTATTTTCTACTGAAGCAGCTAATACAATCGGCACAGGAGATTTGTCGAATTCCTCAACATGTTCTTCTGTAATATTACCGCTCATAAAAACAATACCGTCAACTTGCTTACCAAGCATTGTATTTAAGAGGTGTAATTCTTTATCCTTGTTTTGGTCCGAGTTGCTAAGGATAATATTGTATTTATACATTGTGGCGATATCTTCAATTCCACGTGCAAGCTCTGAATAGAAAATATTTGAGATATCTGGAATGATAACTCCGACTGTTGTTGTTTTTTTACTAGCTAGTCCACGAGCCACAGCATTTGGGCGATAGCCTAATCGATCAATCGCTTCTTGTACTTTTTTTCGGGTAGTTGGTTTAACATTTGGATTACCATTTACAACACGAGATACGGTTGCCATTGATACATTGGCTTCCCTCGCTACATCATAGATTGTCACATTCATTGACAGCACTCCTTATTTCAAGTTACCACTTTATATGTAGTATGAACTTTTTTATACAAACAAATGTCATATTTGCTTACTTTATCTAGATTATCATACGCTACTTAGTTTATTAGGGCAATTACTTTGTGCACTTTTTAACAAATTCGTTAAAAATAAACCTAAAAAACCTCCCACTATAGTAGTAGGAGGTTTTCATGAAAACTATACACGAACAGCTTGAGTTGCCTTTAGTTCTGTAATCCATTTTTCAAATTGATCAAAATCCATTTGCTGTGCTGAATCAGATAAAGCAACTGCTGGATCTGGATGTACCTCCGCCATGACACCATCTGCTCCAATTGCAAGAGCCGCTTTAGCACATGGCAATAATAAATCACGACGTCCAGTTGAGTGTGTTACATCAACAAATACTGGTAAGTGTGTTTCCTGTTTTAAGATTGGAACCGCAGAAATATCTAATGTATTACGTGTAGCTTTTTCGTAAGTACGGATACCTCTTTCGCAAAGAATAATTTGGTCATTTCCTTGAGAGATGATATATTCTGCCGCATTAACGAACTCATCAAGCGTAGCAGCCAATCCACGTTTCAATAATACAGGCTTTTTAACTGAACCTGCTGCTTTTAATAATTCAAAGTTCTGCATGTTACGTGCACCGATTTGAATAACATCGACGTAATCGCAAGCAACTTCAATGTCTGCTGGGTTTACAATTTCACTGATGACCGCCATATCAAACTCATCAGCAACACGTTTTAAAATTTGTAATCCTTCAAGTCCTAGTCCTTGGAAATCATATGGTGATGTTCTTGGTTTGAAGGCACCACCGCGAAGTAATCGTAAGCCATATTTTTTTGCTTCTGCTGCAACTGCAGCTGTCTGCTCATAGCTCTCTACTGCACACGGCCCAACGATAAATTGCTGTGTTCCATTACCAATTTTTACACCTTTCACATCTACAATTGTATCTTCAGGCTTTTTCTTACGAGAAACAAGGAGAGCTTTGCGATGATCATCTTCTTGTATCTCAAGACCTGCTTTAAAGATTTCCTTGAAGATATGTTGAATGGTTGATGTTTCAAAAGGTCCTTCATTATGTTCTAAAATGTTATTTAACATTGTTCTCTCACGTACCGGATCATAACGATTAACACCTTGTGTTTCTTTTACTTTTCCAATCTCCTGAACCAGTTTGCCGCGTTCACTAATAAGTTTTAGAATTTCAAGATTAATTTCTTCCACTCTGTCACGAAGGTTATCTAATTCTACTGCTTTACTCATCTCACTCTTCCTTTCTCCCATAAGCTTTAAGTCGCAATCTAAACGAAAATATGATACATTTCAAGTAATTAGAATTTATTATAAACGAATTTGTTCAATCTGTCACTAAATATTTTTTATTACTTAAACGCTTTTAAGCAATAAAGCGTTATATGATTCTTGTAAGCATGGGTGAATACACAATGGAAAAAAATCCAACAATTTTTGCACTTGATATTGGTACACGTTCTGTAGTCGGACTTATTGTCAAAAAGATGGGTTCTTCATATAAAATGATCGATATTGTAATCCGTGAACATAAGGAAAGAGCCATGGTTGATGGGCAAATTCATGATGTTATTGCTGTCTCTAATATAATATGTGAAATCAAAGAATTACTAGAGGCAAAGCATGGTAAATTAACTAGAGCTGCTGTTGCCGCTGCAGGAAGAGCCTTAAAAACGGAACGCTCTCGTCAAACAATTCAGATTTCCTCAAAGCCTTTGATTCAAAAAGAAGATATTTTGCATTTAGAGTTAAGCGCTGTTCAAAAAGCTCAATATGCGTTAGCCGAAAAAAATCAATTGGAAAAAAGCTATGATTACTACTGTGTGGGCTACTCGGTTATCCATTATTTTTTAGACAATCAAGAAATCGGCAGCCTAATCGACCAACAAGGAAATGAAGCCAGTGTTGAAATCATCTCGACATTCCTTCCTAAGGTCGTTGTCGAATCATTAATATCTGCTTTGCATCGAGCAGACCTTGGTATGCAGGCACTTACCCTAGAGCCTATTGCCGCCATCAATGTACTCATTCCACAATCGATGAGAAGATTAAACGTTGCATTAGTTGATATAGGTGCAGGGACCTCTGATATTGCAATAACTGATGAAGGAACCGTTGTTGCTTATGGAATGGTACCAACTGCAGGAGATGAAATTACGGAAGCAATTAGTGACCAGCTTCTCCTCGACTTCCCACTAGCCGAGCAAGCAAAACGTGATTTATTAACATATGATAGCATTCAAGTAATTGACATTCTCGGTTTTGAAACGGAAATCAAAAGCCAAGAAGTAATTGATCATATTTCTGACTCGATTGATAGATTAGCAGAATCGATTCGCGACGAAATACTAAGTTTAAATAAAAACAAATCGCCTAAGGCTGTCATGCTCGTTGGTGGAGGTAGCCTAACTCCTGAACTGCCAAAACGGCTTGCAATCTCATTAGGCTTACCTGAAAATCGTGTTGCGATTCGCGGCATCGATGCAATAAATCAGGTTGACATTCCTGATCATATTCAACAAGGACCTGAACTCGTAACACCAATTGGAATTGCAGTTGCATCGAGTGAAACACCTGTCCATTATGTCAATGTAACAGTCAATCAAAAATCAGTAAGACTTTTTGAAATGAAACGTCTTACTGTTGGGGATAGCTTACTAGCAGCTGGAATTAAACTACATAAGCTTTATGGAAAACCTGGAATGGCAATGATAGTGAGGGTAAACCAGCAATCCGTCACAATTCCTGGAGGATATGGGGAATCTCCCGTTCTTTTAAAAAATGGTAAACCATGTTCAATTGAGGATGAAATTATAAATGGTGATGAAATCATCGTTAGCAAAGGAAAAGACGGTCCAAAAGCAACTGTGATGATTAAAGACCTAATTGATGATATCCCACAACAAAGGATTAACATCGATGGCGAAGAATTGGTTATTACAGCTACTATCAAGCAAAATCAGCAACTAGCCAATCCAGAAGCCTTTGTTCATGATCATGATGAAATTTCATTTTATTTTCCGGAAACAATCAAAGAAATTATCCAGTCAAGCACTTATCCATTCTGTGATGAGTTGATAAACGAGTTCTCTATATCTTTAAACGAGCAAAACATCCAGCTAGAACAGTTTTCTAGCATATTAATGAGAAACGGAGCTAAGGTTTCCATACATTCACCTTTTAAGGATCAGGATTCCTTTGTGATCGAGCAGGAGACAGCCCCTACCTTACGCCTTTTTACAGAATTACAAAAAATTCAAATGGACTATTCAATACAAGTATTTTTTCAGGAGAAACTAATATCACTCAATAAGCCATTACATGAATTTTACCGAAATGGGGAGATTCTTCAAGAGGATGCTCTTCTTAAACACGGTGATAAACTTCAAATGACAACGAAAGAAGTGGGACCTTTTATTTTTCAAGATTTATTTCGCTTTGTTGATATTCAATTACCTACAGGCGCAGCTGGAAGTTTTAATCTCTTAAAAAATGGAGAAATATGCACATTTTATGATGTCCTCTCACCTGGTGATCATTTAGATATTATTTGGCCGGAAAAATCAAAAATATAGAATCTAAAAAAGTCCATGGTTTGATGAGCCATGGACTTTCATGTTATTCGCCTGCTGCGACTAATGATTCTTTTGTAATACTTCTATGGGAGGCATTCCATTTAACCTTGCCATCCTCAAAAAGAAGTGCCTGTGGTGATTCATGTTTTATTTCAAATTGCTCCGCAACGTGGTTAGAAAGCTCCCTTGCTTCTTGCACATAAAGATAATAAGTTGGTACATCCTTATGTTCTGCTACAAATTGCTCATACTCATCAAATGCGGCCTTACTAATTGGACATGTTAGACTGTGCTTAATTAAAATAAATTTTGTTTCTTTTTCAAGGACTTGGTTAAATTCCTCGATTGTCTCAACCTTCGATTTCCCCATGTTTCCATCTCTCCTAATAATTTGTTGTTTGTGTATTTTTTTCTGCTTCTGTTAAGGCTTGCTGTGCTTCAGCTAGCTTTTCTTGGAATAACTCATTATTTTCAGTATGGTTTCCAGATGTATCTTCTGAAGCTATAGCCGCAGCTGCAGACGCAACAGTTTCTGGTTCATGGCTGTTTTGCTCGGTGGAAGCTTTTAAATCTTTTACCTTTGTTAAAATTTGATTAGATTGCTCGGAGATAGTTTTGGATAAAGAATTTGTTTTTTCCTTCACAACAGAGGCTTGGCCATTTATTTGTCTGCGTAAATCCTGACCCGTTTTCGGTGCTAGAAATAATGCTGTTGCAGCTCCCACCGCTGCACCAACAATTGTTCCAAGAATAAAGTTTGAACCACTATTTTTTCCCATAGAAATCCCCTTTCTTTAATTTGAAAAATGTTTGTCATGCTTTTGTTTCTTATCTTTCCATTTATCCCAAATCTCTATTACAGCATTCCCTACTTGAACAACCTGTGAGATTTTGGTTTTGTTTTTCTCCAATTGCACAGCAACCTCTTCTGTTACATTTCCTACTGATTTATTGAAGCGTTGCAACGAAGTTCCGACATCCTTAACAGCCTCAACGACTGTATTCAAACTTTCAGACTTCTGTTGAATATCTTCTGCAAGCTTGTTTGTTTTATGCAACAGTGCCGTCGTTTCACTTGTGACACCCTCCATCTGTTTTTCTAACCCAGATAAGGTTCCCGCCACATTGTCCAATGTTATTTGAAGAGAACGTAGTGTTCTTGAGAGATAAATAACTAAAATCAAAAATGCCAATGCAATTACTGCAACACTTATGTAAACGATAAGAATCATGGTGCACCTCCTTATATCTTTCTTACCCGTTTTGTTCAGAATTAATCATTAACCCCTATAGTTTTACTTTCGACATATTCCCTTAAAAATCCTTCACATTTATTTTACTTGATCTTTATTATAAACAAAATTCTATTATTAGGTTAAAATAAGGTTGTACATAAGCAAAAGGATATGGAGGCAATAATCATGAAAGATCCACGTATTGAAACACTCGCTCGAAATTTAATTAATTATTCTGTACGCCTCGTGGAAGGTGAAAAAGTACTAATTGAAAACTTTGGTTTACAGCGTGAACTTGTGATTGCGTTAGTTAATGAAGCATATAAAGCAGGAGGGTATCCATTTGTATCATTAAAGGATCATCAAGTTGACCGTGCCTTATTACTTGGAGCACAAGAAAAGCAATTTGAGATGAAAGCGGATTTCGAGGCAAAAGTCATGAGTAAGATGGATGCATATATCGGCTTACGTTCTGGTGACAACATTAATGAATTTGCAGATATTCCAGATGATAAAATGAAAATTGAAGGAAGTACAGTCGGTAAAAAAGTACATCGTGAAATTCGTGTTCCAAAGACAAAATGGGTAGTACTTCGTTATCCAAATTCTTCAATGGCTCAGCTTGCAAAAATGAGCACAGAAGCGTTTGAAGATTTTTATTTTAATGTTTGTAATCTAGACTACGGGAAGATGAGCAATGCAATGGATGCTCTTGTTGAACTTATGGACAAGACAGATAAGGTTCGCCTTACTGGACCAGGTACTGACCTTACTTTCTCAATTAAAGGAATCAAAGCAATCAAATGTGCTGGTGAAATGAATATTCCAGATGGTGAGGTATATACTGCGCCTGTTCGTGATTCAATCAATGGTACCTTAACCTATAATACACCATCACCATATCAAGGTTTTACGTTTGAAAATGTTTCTCTTACTTTCAAGGATGGGAAAATAGTTGAAGCGTCAGCGAATGACACGGAGCGTATCAATAAGATTCTTGATACTGATGAAGGGGCACGTTATATCGGTGAGTTTGCAATTGGAGTAAATCCATATATCCAGCATCCAATGCAAGACATCCTATTTGATGAAAAAATTGATGGCAGCTTCCACTTTACACCTGGGCAAGCGTATGATGATGCCTACAACGGAAACAACTCAAATATTCACTGGGATATGGTTAATATCCAACGACCAGAATATGGTGGTGGAGAAATCTATTTTGATGATGTGCTGATTCGTAAAGATGGCCGTTTCGTCATCCCTGAACTCGAACCATTAAATCCTGAAAATCTAAAGTAAAAAAAGGACCTTGCGAATGATTCGCGAGGTCCTTTTTGAATTAATCAAATACGCCTTGGCGTATTTGCGCCCAGATTTTTTCGAGCAAGCTCGAAAAGTTTCCTCTGAAAATCTGTGGCATCCGCCGGAGGCTTAACTTTATTCAGCCTTTCGCTGAATAAAGTTACACAGAAGCCTTTTCGTACGCGTCTTGAAACTTTTGAATATCGCCTGCGCCCATAAAGATCAACACACTGTTCTCATGTTTTTTAAGTATAGCAGTATTGTCCTCTTTAATTAATTCAGCTCCGGTGATTTTACCTTGTAGGTCAACTATGGAAAGTTCTCCTTTATTCTCACGCGCTGAGCCAAAAATATCACAAAGATATACTTGATCCGCTTTTTCCAAGCTTGCAGCAAAGTCATCTAAAAACGTCTGTGTTCTCGTAAAAGTATGTGGTTGGAAAATCGCCACTATTTCACGTTCAGGGTATTTTTGACGTGCTGCCTCAATGGTTGCATTGATTTCTGTTGGATGATGTGCATAATCATCAATTAAGATTTGATTTCCAACCCGCTTCTCAGAGAATCTCCGCTTTACACCCTGGAAGCTTAATAAGCGCTCCTGAATAATGGACACATCAATATTTTCATAATGGCAAAGTGTAATCACACCTAATGCATTTAACACATTATGATTTCCGTATCCATGAATTGAAAAGCTAGCAAAGAAAGTATTACGTACAAACACATCGAAGGTCGTACCTTCCGTGCTTTTTTTAATATTACGTGCTTGGAAATCATTTTCTTCACCAAATCCATAGAAAACAACAGGAACCTTTGCCTGGATGCTTTGAAGATACTCATCATCCCCACATGCAATAATTCCCTTTTTCACCTGAAGTGCCATTTCTTGAAAGGCATTAAATACATCGTCAACATTTGCAAAATAATCTGGATGATCAAAATCGATATTTGTCATAATTGCATAGTCAGGATAATAGCTCAAGAAATGTCGTCTGTATTCACATGCTTCAAACACAAAGTTTTTACTATTCTCAGATCCCATCCCACTTCCATCACCGATTAAATAAGAAGTAGGTTCTGCTCCTTGCAAGACATGTGCAAGTAAGCCTGTCGTCGAAGTTTTCCCGTGGGAGCCTGTTACACCAACGCTCGTATATTTTTTCATAAATTCACCTAAGAAACGGTGATAACGAATAACTGGTAGCCCCATTTCACTCGCTTTTGCTATTTCTTCATGAGTATCAGGAAAGGCATTCCCGGCAATAACCGTCAGACCTTCATGAATATTGTCCTTATCAAAGGGCAAAATCTTTATTCCTCGTACCTCTAAGGGCTTTTGTGTGAAATAAAATTTTTCATGGTCAGACCCTTGAACTTCATAATTCATATCATGAAGTATCTGTGCCAATGAACTCATGCCAGTACCTTTGATTCCAACGAAGTGGTAAACTGTCATATAAAGAACCTCCAACAATGTCTATCTGTAAGACAGTATATGAAATTCATCAAGTTTTGATAATTGTACCTAATATTTTGAGATTGGTGCTAATGAATTTTTATGTATATATACAATCATCTCACATTTTTTCATTATAGCACTAATCAATAGTGAAGACCATTACGAAAAAATGCCTAGAATTTCGTCGAAAATATGTGGAATGTCCCACAAACTAAGAATCAGTGTGGGATGAGTTATCCTTATTATTAACGGAGGACCCTAGAATTAACCTTTACTACACTGATTTTTGTAACGCTATAGGCTAGGACTTTATAACTAGAGACAAAAAGCCGATAACAAATGTTATCAGCCTTCATAAATCTCTGATAGTTCCTCTTCCGTTATTAAAACTTCACGTGGTTTACTACCACGAGATTCAGAGATAATTCCTTGTTCCTCCATCATATCAATAAGACGAGCTGCACGATTATAGCCAATTCTAAAACGTCGTTGTACACTTGAGGTAGAAGCTCCTCCATGTTCTAAAACAAACTCACATGCTTCTAAAAATAACTCATCCTCATCATTTGAAATGGAAGCCTTCTTTAAAAGGTCGTCTTGCTCGAACATATAGCTTGGTTTCATTTCGGTTTTTACATAATCAACAACTGCTTCGATTTCATCATCAGAAACAAAATTTCCTTGGACACGGATAGGCTTTGATGAGCCATTCTCAAGAAATAGCATATCTCCTCTACCAAGCAGCTTTTCTGCCCCACTTGAATCAATGATTGTTCTGGAATCAACCTGTGATGACACTGAAAATGCAATCCGAGTTGGAACATTTGCTTTTATTAATCCTGTGATGACATCAACTGATGGTCGTTGCGTTGCAAGAATTAGATGAATTCCACACGCTCTTGCTTTCTGTGCAATTCGACAGATCGAATCTTCCACTTCCCCTGGTGCCACCATCATTAAGTCAGCAAGCTCATCGATGATAATGACGAGATATGGAAGCTTTCCACTTTTTTCATCATGCTTTTTCACCATTTCATTATATCTGCCAATGTCACGAACACCGGAATGAGCAAATAATTCATATCTTCTTTCCATTTCCTCAACTGACCACTTAAGGGCAGCCGTTGCGGCCTTTGCATCTGTAATGACAGGACTTACAAGGTGAGGAATATGATTATAAGGCGCAAGTTCCACCATTTTTGGATCAATTAAAAGTAGCTTTACTTCATCTGGAGAAGCCTTATAAAGTAAACTAACAAGCATTGCATTGATACATACACTTTTACCAGAACCCGTTGCCCCGGCAATTAATCCATGTGGCATCTTTTGCAAGTCAGTCACAATCGGCTTACCAGAAATATCAAGACCCATCGCCACGGTTAATGGTGATTTATTCGATGTAAATTCAGAGCTTTGGATAATTTCCTTTAAAAGCACTGGCTTGCTTTTTTTATTTGGCACTTCAATTCCAATCGTATTTTTTCCCGGAATTGGCGCTTCAATTCGAATATCCTTAGCAGCCAAGCTTAATTTAATATCATCTGATAGATTTGTAATTTTATTTACTTTCACTCCAGGTTCAGGATGTACTTCAAATCTAGTAACAGCCGGACCCTGAGTTACATTCACGACATTTGCACCCACTTTGAAATTTCGTAGAGTTTGATCTAGTATATTTCGCTGTTCTATGAGCCATTGACTGTCATCGTGCTGATCAGTAGGTGGAGCATTTAAATAAGATAGACCTGGGAAAGAATATCCTTGGAGCAGCTCTTCGTCTTCCAGATGGGTTTCTAATCCTTGTTGCATCGGTTGTTCCTGGTGTTTAGGCGTTTCCTGTAGGAGCGATTGTTCCTGGTTTCTATCAGATTCGATAGGCTCTTTAGGAGCTGGTTGATTATCCTGGTTTGTATCCTTTTGTGACAATTTTTGTTTATCTTTTTTAAACATTAATACGTTAAAAGGAATATTGGACCTTCTTCGTTCCGTGTTTGTTCGTTCTGGATTCTGTATTTGTTCAACCTGTAGTTCAGCCTCTTCAGGTTCTACGGATTCCTCACTTACTTCCACACTCTCATTTTCATCAGTAGATTGTAATGGTTTTTCTAAGAGACTATCAGTTTGTTCCATACCTTGAACAATCAATTTCGGTTCAACAGAAACCTCAGGCTCTTCCGCGGTAAAGTCCCGTATAGGCGTTTCCTCACTAATAGATTCTTGGGGAGCTGCCTGTATTGGCGCTTCCTCACTTATAGATTCTTGGGAAGGTGCCTCTATTGGCGCTTCCTCGCTTATAGATACTTGGGAAGGTGCCTCTAT
>NZ_JBALOQ010000057.1:0-70488 GCF_036962705.1 Bacillus sp. JJ1562 | reverse complement strand
TTATTCGGGTCATAGTTCATATTGATACGTCCTTTTTTCTATGCCAAATGTTACATTTTAAAAAGATGTCTTTGGATGTGGGAAATCGACAGGAACTCTTATAATATGCGCAATTTTATAAGAATAAAGGCTCACTAAATTGTCAAAATACCACAATTTTGTGTAAAAAATTTACAGTAATACTACAATTATATTACATATTGGAAACTATTATACTATTTTTCAAATTCTATGGTAAATTAGTAAAGTATAAAATAGAGAGATTTGTCGAACTATCGAATACGTCTTGGCGTATTTTGTAAGACAACGCTTTTCAACTCACAGGGTGAGAGGAACGAGTATTTCGGACAAGCAACCTTTGTTCAAGGAGGAAAGAACGTGTCAAACCAAAATAAAAAAGAAAAAGCACCAAGAACATACATGACTTTGTTTAAACGAGTTGCTATTACATCTGTAGCACTTTCAACACTAGTATTTGGAACTGTATCAGCTGATACTAAAATCCAAACTGTGTACCACGTATACATAGATGGCCAAAGAGTCGGAACAGTTGATTCCAAAACTGTCGTTGAAAAAGTAATTAATCAAAAGGTAGGCTCTTTAAAGGATCAGTATCAAGGACTATCCTTAGTCGCAGATAATATATCAGTTGTTGAAGAACAAGCTTTTCTTCCGACATTTAATAATGCAACAGCTACTAAGAAGCTAGAAGCTGAGCTTGAAGTTGCAGCAGAAGCTAAGGCTATTACAGTTGATGGAGAGCCAGTTGCATACCTTAAGAATGAGGAAGATGCAAATGAAGCTCTTAAACAACTAAAATTACAATATGTTAACGAAGATCAACTAAAGGAGCTAGAAGCTAGAGCAAACTCAGAAGAGCCTCTACCAGCATTAGCTGAAGGACAATCTCGTTTATTAGACGTTTCATTCGTAGAAAAAGTTTCAATTTCAGATGAAAAAATTTCACCAGAAGAAGTTCATAGCCCTGCTGATACTGTTACTTTGCTTCAAAAGGGAACTTTAGAAGAGAAAAAGTATCAGGTTAAAGAAGGGGATGTGCTAGGTTCTATCGCAGTAGATCATGATTTAAAAACTGCAGAGCTAGTTGCATTGAACTCAGGAATTACAGCAGATTCATTGCTTCAAATTGGACAAGAGTTAAATGTAACAGCTTATAAGCCATATTTAACAGTTGTTGTGAAAATGGAGCAAAGCAAAAAAGAAACAATTAAGTTTGAAACAACAGTTAATGAAAACTCAAATATGTTTAAAGGTGACAGAAAAGTAACCCAAGAAGGTCAAGATGGTGAAAAGACTGTTCACTTTGAATATAAAACGATCAATGGCGTGACAACAGAAACGAATAAGCTTAATGAAGCCATCATCAAAGAACCAGTAACTGAGATTATCGAAAAAGGAACAAAGGTTGTTCCATCTCGAGGATCTGGACAGCTTGCATGGCCAGCAGGTGGAGGTTATATCTCTAGTCATGTTGGTTATAGATGGGGAAAGCTTCATAAAGGTATTGATATTGCAAGGCCGAGCAATTATGCGATTAAGGCAGCCGACAACGGAACAGTTGTTGAAGCTGGATACGATGGAAGCTTCGGTAATAAAATTGTGATTAACCATAACAATGGAATGAAAACAATTTATGCACATATGTCTTCACTTAATGTAAGTGTTGGACAAACTGTAACGAAAGGTCAACAAATCGGTGTAATGGGGTCAACGGGTAACTCAACAGGAACTCACTTACATTTCGAGTTATATATAAATGGAGCTCTGAAAAACCCATTAGATTATCTATAAAATTTAGATTCAAAACCTTCAGCATGATGCTGAAGGTTTTTTCATAAGTATAAAGAATGATAACAGGGAAAAAGGAAAGGACAAACGTCCTATATCACTGATTTTTTCACACTTACTGATGATATACCTCCCTTTTTCTGCTAAAGTTAAAGATAAAGGAGCAAAATAAAAGGAACAATTCGAACTATATAATAGGAGCATTTATTTCAATGTGAAGGAGAAAAGATAAATGGAAAAAGTAATTCTTGTAGTAGATGATGAGAAACCAATTGCAGATATATTACAATTTAATCTTGAAAAAGAAGGATATAAGGTAGTATGTGCCTATGATGGGAATGAGGCATTAGAAAAGGTGGAAGAAATAAACCCAGACCTTATTCTTCTCGACATCATGCTGCCTCATAAGGATGGCATGGAGGTATGTCGTGAGGTACGAAAAAAACATGATATGCCAATCGTCATGTTGACCGCCAAGGATTCTGAAATTGATAAAGTATTAGGACTTGAGCTTGGCGCGGATGACTATGTAACAAAGCCATTTAGCACAAGAGAACTACTTGCACGTGTAAAGGCAAACCTGCGTAGACATCAACAAATTTCCGAGGCAGCTAGCCAGGATACAACTAGTGAAATTACAGTAGGTTCACTTGTCATCCATCCTGATGCATATGTCGTAAGTAAACGTGGTGAAACGATTGAATTAACGCACCGCGAGTTTGAGCTCTTACATTATTTAGCGAAGCACTTAGGTCAAGTCATGACAAGAGAGCATTTATTACAAACTGTATGGGGATATGATTATTTTGGAGATGTTAGAACAGTAGACGTAACGGTTCGTCGTTTGCGTGAAAAAATTGAAGACAGCCCAAGTCATCCAACTTGGATCGTAACAAGACGTGGAGTGGGCTATTATTTACGAAACCCAGATCAGGAGTAAATCAAAAACATGAAAAGGCTAGGTTTTTTTCAATCCATTCACATGAAATTTGCACTCATTTATTTGCTCCTCATCTTAATTGCGATGCAAATTATCGGTGTATATTTTATTGGGAAATTAGAGCTGCGATTAGTAGAAAACTTTAAAGTATCGTTAAATGAACGCGTCAATATGCTAGCATTTAGCATGGAGCAGGAAATCGTGAAGGAGAGAGAAGATCCCTCTACTTTAGAAAAGGATATCCGCAGCATCTTACGAGACTATGAGTCAGAGGACATACAGGAAATCCAGGTTATCAATAATAAAAGCCGTGTAATCGGAAGTTCAGATCCGTACAACCAAAGCATTGTTGGACGAAAGTCAAATGTAGATTTGGTCAAACGTACATTATTACTTGGTGGCAATCCAGATGATGTACGTCGAAAAGGATATGATCGCGTATATGAATCATCAACACCGATTCTTTCGAATGGAGATATCATTGGCGCTATTTATTTAATCGCTAGGATGGAAAATGTTTATGATGACATAAAAGAAATCAATGATATTTTCGTAACAGGGACAGGGATTGCAATGGCGATTACCGCAATTCTTGGAATTTTTGTTGCACAAACCATTACGAGACCGATCTCTGCTATGAGGAAGCATGTTGTGGAATTGGGAAAAGGTAATTATTCAAAGAAAGTAAAGGTTTTTGGCCATGACGAGATTGGCCAACTTGCCATGACCTTTAACAATTTATCCAATAAAATTCAGGATGCACAGGCAACAACAGAAGGAGAACGACGGAAGCTATCTTCAGTATTGGCACATATGACAGATGGGGTCATTGCCACTGACAAAAAAGGTCGAATCATTTTAATTAATACGCCTGCAGTCAATATGCTAGATGTTTCACGTGAAACAGTTCTGAATCAATCTATTGTATCTATTTTAGGATTGGACGAACAATATACGTTTGAGCAGCTTGTTCATGATATTGATACAGAAATACTTGATTTTAGTACCCATAAAAAGCAATACATTATTAAGGTAAGCTTTTCAGTTATTAAGAAGGAATCAGGTTTTATTAATGGGTTAATTGCTGTTTTATATGATGTAACCGAGCAAGAGAAGCTTGAAAGTGAACGAAGAGAGTTCGTAGCGAATGTTTCGCATGAACTAAGAACACCATTAACAACAATGCGGAGCTATCTAGAAGCATTAGAAGAGGGTGCTTGGAAGGACGAAAAGATTGCCCCACAATTTTTAAATGTCACACAGACCGAGACAGAGCGAATGATTCGGCTCGTGAATGACTTACTGAAGCTATCAAAACTTGATAGCAAAGACTACCAATTTTCAAAGGACTTAATCAATTTTACAAAATACTTTCATAGAATTATTGACCGTTTTGAAATGACAAAGGAGCAACATGTGTCATTCGTCCGAAATTTACTGGAGAAGCCAGTTTATCTTGAAATGGATCAGGACAAGATTACTCAGGTACTTGATAATATCATTTCAAACGCATTGAAATATTCGCCAGAGGGAGGTACAGTCACCTTCCAAGTGATTGATGCAAATGACGAGATTGTGATAAGTGTATCTGATCAGGGTGTTGGGATCCCTAATGAGAATATTAATCGTATTTTTGACCGTTTTTATCGGGTAGATAAAGCACGGACACGTAAGTTAGGGGGAACCGGGTTAGGGCTAGCGATCGCCAAGGAAATGGTCGTTGCCCATGGAGGTAGGATTTGGGCTGAAAGTAAAGAAGGGGTTGGAACAACCGTATTCTTTACTCTACCAACCGATGGAAATCAAGAGGGGCTAGAGGATGATTGGGATGAAGTATGAATCAATTAAAACAGCCATATTAATCATCTTGGTGCTTTCAAGCATTGTTCTGACATGGACTTTGTGGACCTATCAGCCCCAATACAAGGACATAGAAGCTACGGATGATTTAGTGGAGGAAGTAACGGAAAATATCTTTAAGGATACGTCACAAATCATTAAACCAAGTAAAATTCTCTATCATTACGAAGGTCAACATTTTGGAACTTTTAATGAGATCGACCTGAATCGAGTGATGAAAGAGATTAGGCCTTGGGAGATTCATGATGTTCAAAATATTACACATACAGTGCAAGAGGATGGCTTAGCAGACTTTTTGAGTCGAAATGGACATGTTGAAGTCTTTTTCCCAGACCCATTTCCTTTGCAGCTTTATAAAACACTCATCAATATTAATGATAAAGAGCATTCTCTAATTTCATTTGATCGATTTGTTATTGATGTCAATTCAGAGGACCGTGGCCAAGGAATTGTGTATTTTGTGTCGACAGGCGACAACTTGGTGTATGAAGGCCGGATTGATAGTAGGTTAACTAGCGATTTTAAAAGAAGCTTCTATACAACAGCGACGAGATATCCTGAACAGATTGAATATAAACTTACAGAGACAAATTCGGTTTATTTGCCGAAGGATACCACGGATATAAATCGTTTGGACTATTTGATGATAGATGTGATAGATACTAATACCTTTATTGATCGTTTATTTACAGACCCAGATCTTGTTAAAAGGGACAGACTCACAACAGGTGAGGTTCATACGGATGGTACGAGACTCCTTAGAGTCTATGACAATCAGAATTATATTGAATTTATTAATCCGACGAGAATGACCGGAAATCAGACCAATACGACAGACTTAATTCAAACAAGCATCGATTTTGTCAATGAACATGTGGGCTGGACAGATGACTACCGCTTTTTTAGCTGGAATAAAGAGAGCCAAACGACTGTGTTTAAATTATTTGTCAGAAACATTCCGGTCTTTAGCGGAAACAGGCTAGCTGATATCACACAGCAATGGGAAAACAATGAGATTGTGACATATATCCATCCATCAATAAGTCTAAAAATTGATTGGAACCCAAGCCCAACGGAACTTAAAAATGGAGAAGAGGTAATGGAGGCAATCACTTCTAAGCAGAATTTTAATCCCGAACTTCTTGATAGTGTGACGGTTGCTTATGAGATGAGATTGACAGAAGATAATTCCCAGTTTGTTTCACTTCAACCGGTTTGGTATTACAGGTATAATGGAACTTGGTCGAAGGTCAAGTTTAAAGATGAGGATATAGGGGGGCATGAAGATGGATTGGAGTAAAACCAAGTCTGTGTTTATCGTTACCTTCCTGATTCTCAACATCTTTTTAGGGTATCAGCTTGTTCAAAAAAGGGATAGCAGCCAACTTGATTTTATTGCGGAATCAAGTATTGAAGAGAATCTAGCAAATGAAGATATTAAGTATGTAGCCTTACCAAAGGAGCCGAAGGAATTAAGCTATATCAGTGGAAAGGTTAAGATTTTTGCAGAGGACGATGTTAAAAGTCTTAAAAATCAAGAGGTGAACCTTGAAACGGCTGGGGTGTTAAAGAGTGTATTTGACGATCCTATTAAAATATCGCTAACAGACCAAGTGAAAATTCAGCAATTTGCGAAAGACCATTTGCTAGATGGTGAGAAATATACGGTTTGGAGTGTAGATGAAGAGACAGGGACTATTGTGTTAGTCCAACAACATAATAATTACAAAGTCTTTGGTCAGTCTTTAAATATAAGTGGGGTCATTTATTTATATGTGAATGATGACCAAGAAGCCATATCGTATGAGCAAACATTAATTCCAAAGTTTGAAGAGCATGAGGTGGAAAAGTTAATTACGCCAATGGAGACTTTAGGAAACCTTTTAAAAAATAACCATTTAAAATCGGGCAGTCATGTGACAAAGGTTGAAATTGGGTATTACCCACTTGTTCCAAATTCGGAATCACAGCTATTGGCACCGACGTGGCATGTTGTTATTGATGATGAGACTGATATTTACGTAAATGCCATTGAAGGGCAAATTTATAAGACGGAGTGAAGGACTATGGGGTTGCATTTTAGTGTGCTTGCTAGCGGGAGCACGGGAAATGCGTTCTATGTTGGGACAGACAAGCATTCCTTGCTTGTAGATGCCGGGTTAAGTGGTAAACAACTTGAACTTTTATTTAAAGAAATCAACAAAGAGATTAAGCATCTTTCAGGGATCCTTGTGACACATGAGCATAGTGACCATATCAAGGGGCTTGGTGTTCTCGCAAGAAAGTACAAGCTTCCCATCTATGCGAATGAAAAGACATGGAAGGCAATGGAGCGCAATATTGGAGAAATCCCAACAGAGCAGAAGTTCATTTTTCAAATGGGAACGGTAAAGACATTTGGAAATCTGGATGTTGAATCGTTCGGTGTCTCTCATGACGCGGCTGAACCGATGTTTTATGTATTCCATCATGAGGGGAAAAAGGTTGTTGTAATTACAGATACAGGCTATGTCAGTGACCGAATGAAGGGTACAATTGAAAATGCTGATGCGTATGTATTTGAAAGCAACCATGATGTGTCGATGCTTCAGATGGGTCATTATCCATGGAGCATTAAGCGACGTATTTTAAGTGATGTCGGGCATGTTTCGAATGAGGATGCAGCCCTTGCGATGTCCGATGTCATCGGAGACCGCACGAAACGAATCTATTTGGCGCATTTAAGTAAGGATAATAATCTAAAAGAATTAGCACGTATGTCGGTCAAGCAAACCCTAGAAAGCAAGGGGTATGTGGTAGGAGAACAATTCGATTTGTATGATACAGATCCAAAGATTCCAACCAAGCTTGCATCTGTGTAAGGAAGAAGCTCATTTGATTTTTTATCAGATGGGCTTTTTTGTTTGCGGTTTTAATCCGGCTTCTTATTTGTTCAGTTTGTAACATAAAATGGTGTTGTTGAGTCAGAATTGGCCCCTGTTTCCGGCACCGTCAAGAATGTCTCATCGGGAGCCTAGGGCTTTCCTAGGAAAAACACTTGCCGTAACCATAATTTTCTAGTAATTTGAAACTAGGATGAAAGTGGGGATGGTATGAAAACTTTTGTTTTACAAACGGCAGGTTTAATGGTGCTCTGGGGTTTGTTTTTTATCTCCGAAAAGTCGGTCCCAACTGCGTATTCAATTATGATTTGTGCAGCAGTCCTTACTCTTTATTTTTTTCTAAAAATCACGCCTAACCCGGTTTATTTATATGGGGGTATAACAGGACTCTTACTAGTACATGGAGTGGTTGAAGAAGGGAATCCATTTACCTTTATATTATTATTGTATTTTGTGTTATTGGCAGCAAATCAGTTAGGAAGTAAACCGTTTAAAGGACTTTTGGCGATAACGGCGGTTTGTCTATTTGGCGTATTTTTTTTGATGGAAATTAAAATTTGGGTGTATGTTTATATACTCTTATTCTACCTTCTTGCCCTTCAGGTTAATGAGCTCTGGACAAAGCGGGAGGAACAGCGAAATCTTTACGAAGAATTGCTTGTGGAGTATCGAAAGCTAAAAAGGGTGGCACTTGTGACAGAGGAGGAAGCACGCTATCAGGAAAGGACAAAGATTGCGAGGGACATTCATGATTCGGTTGGGCATAAGCTTACGGCACTACTTATGCAGTTGGAGATTCTTTCGATTAAGCAAGGTCCTGAACATTACAATGAGTTAAAGGAATTGGCGAAGGAAAGCTTAGATGAAACCCGTTTTGCAGTCCGAACCTTAAAGGACAGGGAGCATGAAGGAATTGCAACGATTTTACAGCTGATTAAGAAGCTAGAGGCTGAAAGTCATATCATGGTTCAGTTTACAACAAAGCAAGGAATCCTCTCAGAACGGCTCACAAATCAACAAAGTGTAGTGCTTTATCGAGTCATCCAGGAAGGACTTACAAATGCAATGCGCCATGCTCATTCGCGTGAGGTACAGGTGGCACTTGGAAAAACGGCAGACGGGAATATGGAGTTTCTCGTTAAAAATCGAATTCATAAGAAGGAGCCATATCAAGAGGGTTTTGGGCTTTCAAACATGCGAAAGCGTGTTGAGGAATTAGGCGGAACATTAGCAGTCTATCAAACGGATGAACAGTTTGTGATTAAAGGAATGATTCCGTTAGAGAAAATGTAAGGGAGGGAGCCTACATGTGGAATGTGTTGATTGTAGAAGACCAGTCGATTGTAAGGCAGGGCTTGAAGCTTATGCTCCAACAGGACGGGCAAATACGGGTAGTAGCTGAGGCTAAAAACGGGGAAGAAGCAATCAAAAAGATGGAGGCCCATGTGATTGATGTAGTGCTAATGGACATCCGGATGCCGGTTATGAATGGCCTTGATGCGACAAGAAAGATTAAGGAACGCTGGCCTAATGTGAAGATTTTAATCCTCACGACCTTTAATGATGATGAATATGCAATCCAGGCGTTAAAATATGGTGCCAATGCCTTTTTACTAAAAACATCTGATCAACAAACATTGATCCATGCTGTTTATAGCTGCTTTCAAGGAGGACTTCCGATACATGAAGAGGTTGTGGCAAAGGTAATGCCACGATTATTACATAGGGTGGAGAAAAAGCTCGATTTGCCTTTGTCCGCAAGGGAATTGGATATTACAAGATTAGTAGGCGAAGGAAAGACAAATAAAGAAATCGCAGATGAATTATATTTATCGATCGGTACGGTAAAAAACCATATTACACAGATATTGCATAAATTAGAGCTTCGGGATCGTACGCAGTTAGCGATATTTGCTGTAAAAAATGATATTACATAAAGGGGGATGTCCACAAGGATAGCCCTTTTTTCATGGAAATGTGACTGAGGTCATGGTTTTTACATAAACAAGTGACGCGGGATAGTGCTGTATAGAGACGAGAAAGTCTATGATAGGACTATAAAGGAGGCTGACGGGATGTTAGAGGTTATTGATTTATCGAAGAAATATAAACAAAAGTTTGCGGCACAAGGAATTAATATGTTCTTGGAAAAAGGAGAGATTGTTGGGTTATTAGGTCCGAATGGTGCGGGGAAATCGACGACCATTTCCATGCTTTCATCATTAGTCATTCCGACTTCTGGAGATGTTCGGTTAATGAATGAAAGCACAATTAAACATCCACAGAATATCCGTAAAATTTTAGGAGTTGTTCCTCAAGAAATTGCACTGTATACGGATTTATCTGCGGAAGAAAATTTACGTTTTTTTGGAGAGATTTATCGGTTAAAGGGTGCTGAATTAAAGGAACGAATCGAAGAGGTATTGGAGCAAATTGGCTTAACCGACCGAAGAAAGGATCTCGTGAAAACTTTTTCAGGAGGTATGAAAAGAAGGCTGAATATTGGGGTGGCATTGCTGCATAATCCAGAAATCATCATTATGGATGAACCGACCGTAGGGATTGACCCACAGTCTCGTAACTATATTTTGGAAACGGTAAAGCGTCTTAACAAAGAACGCGGGATGACGGTTTTATATACAAGTCATTACATGGAAGAAGTCGAGTTCTTATGTGACCGGATTTATATAATGGATAAGGGTCATATTATTGCGTCTGGTACAAAGGAGGAGTTAAAGAATATTTTATCCTCTGAAAATACAATTTCAATCAAGGTAGAGCGGGCAAAAGAGGAATTTATTCAGCTACTTGAGGCGGATCCGACCGTTCGTCAAGTAAAAGTACAGGATCGCGATGTTACGGTTATTGTTCCAAAGGAGTATAATCTGTTCCAAAAAATCTCCCAATTTGCAGAAGAGACTAAAACAGCATTAATTTCAGTTGAAGTAAAAGCACCGACACTTGAAGATGTTTTCCTTCATCTGACAGGTAGAGCGCTAAGAGACTAGGGGGTGAAGCAATGATTATTCCATTTATTAAAAAAGATCTATTAGTGTTACTGCGGAATCCTCAGGAACTGCTCATTTTAGTTCTGATGCCACTTGTCCTCATTGCGATTCTTGGCTTTGCTTTAGGCGGGGTAATGGGAAGTGATGGCGCATCAATTTCAGTGAAGGTCGCTTTCATTGATCATAGCGATGAACAAATGGAAAAAGATGCTTTTATTGAAAAAGTAAAGGCAGAAGAACTACCACCAGAAGCAGAAACAGCACTAATTCAGGGGGCAGACCAGCTCCGGCCCATTCAGATTTTACTTGATGAAGTGTTTGGTAGTAAGGAACTAAAAGAAATTGTAGAGCTTGAGCAAGTCGAGCCACAAAAATTAGATGAAATCAAAAATGATGACAGTTATTCGGCTGTTATTGAGATACCTGAGAATTATACATTTGATATTCTTTCTTCTGCATTACTTGATGAACCTTCTACTGCAGAAATGAAGCTTTATAAGAATGAAGGCCAGGATATTTCTCCGAAGATAGTGGAGGATGTCCTCGTAGGGTTTCAAAAGCAGCTTACCTCTATGACGGTTATTGGGAAAGCAGGAATTCAGATAGAAGCGGTTAATAGTAAGAATCTTGGAAAGACAGAAACTGTTACAGAGCGAGAACCTATTAATTCGTTACAATATTATTCCGTCGGTATGAGCGTTATGTTTATTATGTTTATTGCTTCAACCCTAAGTTCATTTGCATATCGTGAAAAGCAGTTGCAGGTGTTCAATCGAATTATCCTATCTAATACGTCAAGATGGTCGTATTTGTGCGGTATATTCTTCTCAGTTATGGTGATATCGATTATTCAGCAAGCCATTTTATATGGAGTTACTTCCCTTGTATTTGATGTGGTTTGGAAGGATCTTCTTGGATTTTTCTTAGTTAATTTATCATTATGCTTTGCGATTGGTGGAGTGGGAGCATTGTTAACAGCCTTGAACTTCCGGATAGATTCTGAAGGTGTGTCGAACTTTTTTGGGAATGTAATGGTTGCAATTTTTGCTTTTCTTGGTGGTAGCTTTACGCCTATTGGTGAAACGTCATCTGTAATCGGGATGTTGGGTAATTTTACGCCAAATGGTGCTGGTATGACAGCATTATTGCAATTACTGCAAGGAGTAGAGCTTTCAGCTATTGATCATCATATCTTTTATTTGGTTGGTTTTGGTTTGGTCACGCTGACGGCTGCTGTTTTTAGTTTTCCAAAAAGAGGTGATGCCATATGATAAGTATTTTACAGGCAAAATTTAAATTATTTTTGAGAAAGCCAATGCTTATGATTGGCATGACTGTGATGAGTATTGTCTTTGCATTGTTACTAGGTGCCGCAAATTATTCTACTATTCATGTACCTATTTATACAGATATCGAAAATATCGAAGAAACGGCGCTATGGATGGATTTAACGAAGACGCAAAGCTTTGAATTTAAACAAATGACAGAGGACGAAGCAAAGGAAATGGTCAGTGAAGGTGATGCTGAGGCAGCTGTGAAGCTAGAGGAGGACTCTTACACGATTGTCGTTGTAACAGAGACGTCTAATCTTCATATATTAGAAAGCTATCTTCAAACCTTTTATGGTGACATTTCAATGGAAGATACGATTAAAGAGGCAACGGCTACAAGTGGCAATATCAACTCGGATGCTATTCTAGAAGAATTAAAAGAAAAGGAAGAGAATCCGTTATTCAAAATTCAGGCTGCTTCCTTCCGTGGTGATGATGCTGTGATCATTGATAACCAGCTGCAGACGATTTTTGGGTTTACATTATTCTTTGTCATTTACACAATTTCCTATAATGTCCAAAACATTTTACAGGAGAGAACATGGGGAGTATGGGACCGCATGATTTTATCCCCTTTAAAAAAATGGGAGATGTACGCAGGCAATTTAGTTTATAGCTTCTTTATGGGATATGTTCAGGTTGCTCTCATCTTTTTAATGTTCCGGTATGTGGTTGGGGTTGACTTTTATGGGGGATTTGGAAAAACATTAATTGTTTTAATCCCATATGTGTTCTCAATTGTGTCGTTAGCTCTATTTTTAGTCAGTGTTGTTAAAAGCACTCAGCAATTCAATGCAATTATTTCACTTGTGTCGGTCTGTTTATCGATGCTTGGTGGGGCTTATTGGCCATTGGAAATTGTCAGCTCAGAATTTTTATTAAAAGTATCAGACTTTGTACCAATTAAACATGCGATGGAAGGCTTAAAAGCCGCTACTATTTACGGAGCTCCAATGAGTGAAATACTATACCCGATTAGTATTCTGACATTAATGGGAGTAGTATTAATCGGCATCGGGATTAATGTCATGGAACGGAAAAACGCATAATCATGAATGGAAAAAAGGCAGGGGCTATCGGCTCCTGCCTTTCGTTCGTTTTAGGGCTCGGTCATGATTTGCATAAAATATGGGTAAAATTGAATATAGAAAGTTTTTAGGAAAAAGGAGAAATGGCGGTATGGGGTATTATGATCAGGATTATGTAAATCGGAAGTTTAGACGTAGAGGAGGCCGTGGTGGCTGGTTTTTTGCAGCATTCGTTGGAGCCTTTATTGGGGCATTGCTTGTCATTATTCTCTTACCGACGTTATCAAAGTATCATTTACTTCCATTTGAGGAGAACGCCGTTCCCGAAGAGGAAAATGGACTAGATGACGTGGAGAAAAAAGCACCTACAACCGGGGAAAATGTCCAGCAGACGATTAACGTAAACGTGACATCTGAAATCACCAATGCTGTGAACCGTGTAAGTGAAGCAGTCGTGGGAATTGTTAATCTCAAGCAAACAAATTTTTGGTCGGAAGAAGCCACAGCAGCGGGAACAGGCTCTGGGGTTGTATACAAAAAAGGAAATGGTAAAGCATTTATCGTCACGAATCACCATGTCATCGAAGGAGCTTCAGATATAGAAGTAAGCTTAAGTGATGGGGAAAGGGTGAAGGGAAGATTACTTGGGAGTGACATTTGGACGGATTTGGCGGTGCTTGAAATCGACGCGAGCCATGTAGGAAAAATTGCTCAATTTGGAAACTCTGACAATATTAATCTGGGTGAACCCGTCATTGCTATTGGAAATCCATTGGGACTTGAATTTTCCGGATCTGTTACGCAAGGAATAATTTCTGGCTTAAATCGAACGATTCCAGTTGATATTAATCAGGATGGAGTGCATGATTGGAATGCCGATGTTATGCAAACAGATGCAGCGATTAATCCAGGAAATAGTGGAGGAGCGCTTGTGAATATTAAGGGCGAAGTGATTGGCATCAATTCGATGAAAATTGCCCAGGAGGCGGTTGAAGGAATTGGTCTATCGATTCCTATTACAAGTGCAAAGCCCATTATAGAAGATCTTGAACTATATGGTGAGGTGAAGCGACCATTTATGGGAGTGGGACAGCTAAGATCACTAAGTGAAATTTCCTCCTATCATCGTGTGCAAACCTTACATCTACCAAATGATATAACAGAGGGAGTAGCTGTTTTAGAAGTGTTCCAAAATACACCTGCCTCTGAAGCGGGATTACGGGAGCTTGATGTAATTATTGAAATAGATGGTGAAAAAATTACATCGATTGTAGAGCTAAGAAAGCACTTAAATAAAAAATCAATAGGCGACACAATGGATGTAACTTTCTACCGAGCGGGTGAAAAACAAAAGCTGACCATACAATTAGCAAGAGAATCAATGTAGAATTCGTAAACAGGAGGGTGAGGATTCTCCTGTTTTTTGCGGACAAAAATATATGCTAAAATGGGTAAGATAATAACATGTGGATAAAGAAAAATAAACTTAAAAAGTTATACCCATAATTCCCAAGGGGTTGTGGGTAAAATAGATGGAGGAAATAAGAAATGATTAAATGTTGTGAAGAACATATCGAATTAGCTTTGGATATAGTGGTGGACGAACATGAGGTTGCTCCGACAATGACGAAAATTGAAGATGAAAACATATCAACAACCTGTGAATTTTGTCAAAATAAGGCGGTATATGTTGTAGGGAACTAATATTCTCATACAAGATGTGGATAGAAAATGTGGATATGTGGATAACTTCTGTGGATAGTTTGTTTGTAAAATGTGAGTGAAGTGGGGATAAGTGTGAACATCACAATTGTGACAATTGGAAAATTGAAAGAAAAATATTTGATCCAAGGGATCAATGAATACTTAAAACGATTAACAGCCTATGCAAAAGTAGAAATCGTGGAGCTTGCTGACGAAAAGGCACCAGAAAATCTAAGCGAGACAGAGATGGAGCATGTGAAACAAAAAGAGGGCGAGCGAATTCTTGCAAAGCTATCGGACGACACCCATGTGATTGCCTTAGCGATAGAAGGCAAAATGAAGTCCTCAGAGCAGCTAGCAGCGGATATTGACAACCTAGCAACCTATGGAAAAAGTAAAATTGCCTTTGTCATCGGGGGATCGCTAGGATTGAGCAAGGACGTCATGAAGCGAGCCAATGATACGTTGTCTTTTTCAAAAATGACCTTTCCGCATCAGTTGATGAGGTTGATATTGGTGGAGCAGGTGTATCGGGCTTTTCGGATTAATAGGGGTGAACCTTATCATAAGTAAATGAGGGTTTTAGCGAAATTATAGGGCTAAAAAATAAGTGCCTGTCCCCCGCTGTGTTACTGCTTTAGCGTGCCGGGGGACTGACCTCATAGACAACAACCCCAAAAATAAATATTTCTATCGAATTTATTTTCCTTGCAGTGCTTTCCATTTTGCATATTTTTCGCGCATGCATGCTCCGCAAGGGCGAAATCCGGCTGCAATTGCGGTTTCCTCATCGGCAAAGAAGACCCGACTTTCCACATACCCACCTGTGACTATCGCTCTTAATGCAGCTGGGCAGTCCAGCCGCCCATAAATTTTCCCTGTCCCGTTCCCTCCTAGTTTTCCAGGTGTTGCACTCTGGTATGGGTTTCGGTTCGCATCAAGCAAGGTATACATTTTTTCACTCATTATATTCACTCTCCTGCACCTAACATAATTTGTAAACTTTATTTTCACCACATTTTTGTGGGTTTCATTATGGTTAAAATGATACTGTACATAATATATTTTGTAAATTCAAAATATATTTACTACTATCTTAGTTTAGATAATAATGAAGGCAACTGGAACAAAGAGATAATAAAAAAAAATCATTCGAATTCCTGGATAAAATTTCAACAAAATCACAGAAACTAAGGACAGCATCTAGATCAAACTAAAAGGCGAAAAAGAATATATAATTGGTTGTGAAGGAAAAATGCATAAGGCAGGGGCCATATATGAAGAAACATCTGCAAGAAGATACTCCAAATGTACATAGTAATCGAAAGGGTGCTGGGCCTGAATACATTGAATCAGTCCATAAGCTAAGAGAAAAGCTGCTCTACGGAATTCAGCTAGGTGATCGAGATTTAATAAGTGAATATGAAAAAGAGGCATTTAAGAAATTTAGGGACGAACAATTAAACATTCTTAACAGGGTTCCTAATAATAAAGTTCGTTCATATAAAAATATATTATTATCACATAATACCCTTTATAGCTATGTGGCTGAAAAGGGAGGGTTAAGTCCTTGGCAGTGCCACTTTATTTCAGAAAAATATGCCATAATGATTGAGTTTGCCGAAACCTTATCTGAGTTAGATCAGATTCATTCCAATATGATGACAGAGTACTCTGACTTATCCATTCGAAAATCTAAAAGTGAAAACTTAACCATCGTAGAGAAAACGGAAAACTACATAGAGATGAACTTTGCGGAGGAAATTTCAATGGAGGAAATGGCGAGAAAAATACATGTCCATCCTTCACATTTAATGCGAGCGTTTAAGAAAGAAAAGGGGATGACCATTAGTAATTATCGAAACCTGAGAAGATTAAAAGAAGCAAAAGAACTGATCCTATTCTCCCATCTTTCTATGACTGAAATTGCTATAATGGTCGGATTTAGCACCCCCCAGTATTTTTCAAAATTCTTTAAAGAGGTAGAAGGAACTACACCCATAGAGTATAAAAAGAAGCATAAGAAATGACAAAGTAAAAATCCTTTGAACGGTGCATAAGAGATTATGCGCCTGTTTTTTTTTATAAAAATTCCTGCAATTATACTATAAAAACATGCAATTGTAGTGCAAAAGACTTTTTGTTATTGGATGTATACTTACATTAAGTTTTAGCTGGAGCATATACAGCTAAACCGGAATTAATTATTTTTTTAACTGTAATGTAAACGGTTAATAAGGGGAGAGGCATTCATGAAAAAATTTGGAGTAAGAGACCAAATTGGTTATGCACTTGGAGATATTGGAGGAAGTTTCGTTAACTTATATATAGGCGGGTTTTTCTTAATCTTTTGTACGTATGTATTAGGTGTAAGCCCTTACTTTATGGGGAATATGTTTTTAGTAGGTAAAGTCTTTGATGCTATTTGTAATGTGATTATGGGAACCCTTCCAGATCGTTGGAAATTAGGGAAATCTGGCAATAAGTTCTTACCTTATATCAATATTTCGAAATGGATATTAGCAGCTTCTTGTTTATTAGCTTTTGCCGATGTATCTAGTTGGGGAACAACAGCTATTCATATTTGGGTAGTATTCGTTTATTTATTCTTCTGTGTTGCTTATACAGCCGATTCCATTCCTTATGGATCTCTTGCATCAGTGATTACAAATGATCCTGTTGAACGCACAAAGTTGTCTCGTGCTCGTGCTATCGGCGGTATGGTTGTTGGTCTTGGATTCTTATCTTTCGTTCCAATGTTTATCTATGATAAATCTGGCACTGTAGTTCCAGCAGCTTTTTTCCAAATCTCAATTGTGTTTAGTATTTTATCAGTATTAGCTTATACAGGACTCGTAAGATTAACAACGGAGCGTATTCGTGATGAAAAGGGTGCAGGAAAAAACTCCGATTATCGTTTTAAGGAAGCATTTAAAGCAGCGATTAAAAATAGACCGTTAATCGGTATGATGGTTGCATCCATTGGCTCACTTCTTATCATAAATGGTGTAAACCAATTAGCTCCAATCGTCTTTGCAGAACGTTATCATATGCCGGGTGCATTTGCTATCAATTCTTTCATTAACATTGGAATTACACTTGTGTTATTCACAATTGTTCCTAAACTGGTTGAAAAGTTTAATAAAAGAAATTTAGTTATTGCGTCAGCAATCTTCAGTTTCATTGCAACACTATTAATTACATTAATGACAATTGAAAACGTATACGTGTTCATGGCTCTATATAACCTTGCTACAATCGGTTCATCTGTCTTCATAATGGTTGTTTGGGCCCTTGTAACAGATTGTATTGACTACGCAGAACTGCAAACGGGGAAACATTATGAAGGAACAATTTATGCCCTATATTCCTTTGCGCGTAAAGTAGGGATGGGATTAGGTGCTGCGATCGGAAGTTATGCTTTAGGCTGGGTTGGTTTCGTTTCTGGAGCAAAGTCTCAATCACCTGAAGTAGCACAAGGAATATTAAAAATGTACACTGGTATGCCTATCGTAGCATTTATTATCATTTTAATCGGTGTTGGATTAATCTATAACCTAAATTCAAAGAGAACAAATGAAATGTATGCAATATTAAAAGAAAGAAGAGCGTCTATATAGGGAAATCCCTTTATAGGAATTCTATATTATAGGAGGAAGATGAGCATATGCGTACTAGATTCCTTTCAAAATTGACAAATGGAGAAGTAGAAGAATACTTGGATCGAAATGATCTAATCTTTGTTCCAGTTGGGGTTACAGAAACTCATGGGGCTTTACCACTGGACGCTGAAACTGTTTTAGCTGAGGCGATTGCTTTAAAAATGGCTGAAGAATCAGATGGGCTAGTTTTGCACAATTTACCCTATTTCTTCGCAGGCGGGACGATTATCGCCCGCGGAACAATTCAAATGAGCATAAGAGACGGAATGGCTTATTTAGATAAAATAGCAAAGTCATTACTTAATCAAGGCTTTAGACGACAAATTTATATTACCAGCCATGGCCCAGCCCATATGACAGTAAGCGGTATGGTTCGTGATTTCTTTGATGAAACAAAAGTGCCTGCCCTGTATATGGATGTATTAAAAGCAGCAGAGGCAGCCGATTTCAATCTAATGGATGCATTTCATGATATGACCATTGGCGCTTATAAAGCTTTAGGCAGATTAGAGGATATTCCATTGAATGTACCTGAATCTCATTCTGTTACGTATGATGTTCAGCATATGTTATCAGGGATGGGTAAGAATCCTGGAAATTTATTAGGAAAATACGCTTATCAATCCGGTGCAGTGGGTTCTTATTTTAACGAACCATCTGATCATATGGCTACACCGCTTTTGAAAACACCTGAAGAAAGAGAAGTATTTGCAGATAGGGGTGTTCAAGCAATTAATGAACTAGTAAAGTCATTGGATATGCCGACAATCGTTGAAACACTTCGTCAAGTAGATGTTTACACGAAGGATGCGATTCTTCCTAGATACGGGGCAATCTTGCCAGGCCAAAAAGCGTAAGAAGCAAATAACAAGTCGTGCGAATCATGTGGAAGTCGCACGACTTGTTCTGTATATAGAAAAATCAAAAGTTACATAGCCTGTCCTTCATATCGATAAAATCTCATATAGGTATGTTACGGTGAACAGTATCACAAGTAAATAAGGTCCGTTTTTTCACCTGGAAGCAGTCTAATTCGTATGATTAGGCTGTTTTTTTGCGGATTTTAATGTACGTCATGAGGAGGAAGAAGAGTATACCTAATGATTAACATGATTGTAATTTGGATCATGCCCTTTATATACTTTTTCTTATTATTACTATACATATATAACATTTACTCTTTCATTATGTACCAAGATGATATATACTCAATTTATTAATTTTCGTAAATAATACGGTTTTAACCTAAAAATAACTGAAATTATCTCATTTTTTAATCTAAAATCGAACTAATTACTTATATTAAAAGATAATGTTCGTAAGTTTATTTTTAAGTTGAATGAAATGAAGGAGATATAATATGGGGAAATTTGAAAACAAGTGGATTAGTGCTGTACTTCCAGCTTTATTGATTCACTGTAGTATTGGTACAGTTTACTGTTGGTCATTGTTTAAGAGCGATATTGCCTCTTACATTGGGAAGCCTGTTGGTGAAGTGGAATGGGCATTTAGTATAGCTATTTTTGTTCTTGGAATGTCTGCAGCTTTTGGAGGAAAACTTGTTGAAAAAGATATTCATAAATCGTCCTTACTTTCGGCAATCTTTTTTGTCGTTGGGATGGCAGGAACAGGTTTCTTTATTTATCAAAAGTCATTGATAGGTATTTATGTTTCCTATGGTATTGTAATGGGGATTGGACTTGGAATCGGTTATTTAACACCAGTAAAAACATTAATGCTTTGGTTTGAGAAGCAAAAAGGGTTAGCGACAGGCCTTGCTGTTGCAGGCTTTGGCTTAGCGAAGGTCATTGCAAGTCCTTTAATGGAAAATTTACTCGGAGAAAGAAACAATGAGGGGATCTTAGTAAACCCAACAAATATCTATACAATGTTTTTTATTCTAGCGGGTATATATTTGGTGATGATGGTTATTGGACACTTGCTGATCAAAAAACCAGCTGGATATGAAGAAAAAAGTGTAAAAACCAAAAGCTTTAGTTATAGAAAGGTATTGACGAATAGAACATTTATCGGAATTTGGTTGATGTTCTATATTAATATTACATGTGGATTAGCCCTAATTTCACAAGAAAAAGGTATTCTAGCATTCATTGGATTTGGGGCAATTGGTTTAGTTAGCTCGTTAACAGCTATTTTCAATGCAGGCGGACGGATTGTTTTCTCCTCATGGGCTGATCGATTAAAAGACCGTAACTCAATCTATAAAATTATTTTTATTTCATCTATTGCAGCCATTTTATTAACGATTATGTTTGATGGTATTAATAATTCTATCGCGATCCTTATTATCGCCTTACTTTGTGTCGTAAATGCAGGTTACGGTGGAGGTTTTTCATCTATACCACCACTTTTATCTGACCGCTTTGGTTTAGATAGTGTTTCTACTGTACATGGATTAGCCTTATCTGCGTGGGCATTGGCAGGTCTGACAGGCAACCAACTAAGTGCATTTGTTCTTGCAAAGACACAATCTTATGACATGGTGTTATATGTCATTATGGCTTTCTTCGCGATTGCGACTTTAATTAGTATATTCATTGTTAGACCTGATAAAGTAAACTTGGAAAGTGAAGAGTTAAGTAGGACAGAGGAAAGAGTAGCAGGTTAAGTATTAATTAAACATAAGTAAAAAGGGATGCCTTGATTGATATGCTCCCAATAAGGTAGACAGATGAATTAATAAAAGTCTGTTTACCTTATTGGGAGTTTTTTTATGACTAAGAGGGGGACTTTTTCTGCTCAGGAAAAAAATGAGCTTATTTTAGCATATGATTCTAGAGAGGTGGAATTGCAGCGCAATTAATAAAACAATGATTGAAACATATAGTAAAGGTGAGTTATTCGAAAACAGTGCTTGACCCCAATGAGTTAAAGCTTTGCATTAAGGGGAGCATGCACTGTCTTCATTCAGATTAATCCTTCCTAAACGATGAATAACTTTCACCCAGGACTGCAATGAATATATTGCTAAATGAAAAAAAGGTAAGAGGGTTAACACACTCGTTACACGGAAAGGAGAGCATCTAAATGTCCCTTTATATTTAAAATCTTTTAGGGAATTGACTCATAATAGCAACTGTCATGGTATCAGCCATCATTATAGCTTCAGCCTCAATTTTATCAAACACAGCGATACTAGCATTAAAATTCTTTTGGAGAATTAATTTTGCCTCTTGTATTGTAAGTTCCAGATGTTCAAAAAACATTTCTCTGAATTCCTTTTCTGATATAAAAGGATTAATTCTACTTACGAATACGGAAATTTCTGCCCCATTTGCGTACCAACGTCTCTTTAAATCTACTACAGCTTTTTGATTGCCTGTTTTTGCAGCATTAACAATTTCAGCAGCAATGACTAGGTGATCCTTTATTAAGTCGCTGAATTTTTCAGCAATTTTATTTCCATAGAAAGGCTTTAATAAATCCCCCAAATCAGTAGCATTTTGGAGAAGACGTGCGGTAACAGCATCTAAATCAGGTAAATTAAAGGCTATGCTTTTGATTGTGATTCTTGTCCAATATACGTGTTGCTCCCAAGCTAAACGCATAGCATTACTTAAACGAACTTCCTGTTTACTAATACAAGAACCGTTGAACCAAGGATTTTCCATGGTTTCACCCCCCTTTTTTATGGATTAATACATATCTAAGATAGAAAGGGATCTGAGGTATAGGTAATTGATCATGTTATGAAAATTAACAATTGGAACCAGGAGTGTCTGAAACCAATTTTACAAAATAGGAGTGAAAAATCCGTTATGATAAATGCATTGAATCCCAGTTGATGCTAACTTTTCTACAAAAATTGCAAGAGAAAATTAGGCAACCGACTCTTCACTATATTGTCTTTATTAATATTTGAGCAGGAGTGTAGCATTTTATTCAATTTTAAAAAGTAAAATGGATTAGACAGTAGTACTTCAGTCATAATCCTTTTTAGGAATTAAGAAGGGGAGCGAAAGATATGCATTGGGGAAAGGTAGTAATGCATAGTTTGTGCTTGGTAATGTTATTTTTAGCAGCTGTTATTTTTGTAAATCCACTGACGGATTGGATTCATAACGATACAATTCGTGTTGTTGTTAAAGAGTTTATACGTATAGTGGTTACTCTTGGACTATTCTGGCTGTACGCCATGCTTTTTTTAAAAAAGTCGAGTGCATATTTTCGTATTCATAAACTAATCAAGATGGATAAATTGTGGGTCTTTGTAGGACTATTGCTTCCACTTACAGTGATTGTTTTTTATGTGTTTATGCAATACGCTATTTTTGAACGGCAAGACCAACTTTCTATCCCATCTATAGTAGCGATTATCGTTGGATCGCTCATTACGGCATTCTCTGCCGGAGTGATTGAAGAAGTTTTGTTCCGAGGCTATTTGTTTAAGCTAATCGAAGACAAATGGAATGTGGCAACTGCAGTTTTAGTGAATTCCATTTTATTTGGTGCACTGCATTTACTCACCCTCAATGGGCTTCAGTTACTTGATGTATGTTTGATCCTTATCGCAGGCACTTTGGTTGGTATAATGTTTTCGCTAATTGTTTATAAAACGGGGACAATATGGAATGCAGTTGTAGTGCATATTATCTGGAACTTTTTCTTAAACTCTACTATTATACAATTTGCATCAAAGACCGATAAAAATCATTCCTCACTAGTGATGTTAAGGTTTAAATCGAATGACCTTTGGATTACGGGTGGTTCTTTTGGAATTGAAGTTTCTATCCCTGTTGTCGTACTGTATGTACTAACTATCAGTTGGCTTCTCTTTCAGAAATCTGAATTCAGGAAGGTATAAGAATAGAGACTGTCCCTTGATATAAGAGGGGTTGTCATATTTTAAAGTTTGTTGATTTGTTGATTTTATTTATGTCTAGTTCTATTAACTTTAATGCAGCTAAACCAATGGCTGAGTGAAAAAATATTTTAACGTATGAAAATAGGAAACTTTATTTTTTTCAGAAAATCTAAATTTTTTACAAAGAAATCTAATTAATTTTATAAAAATACAAAATATTACAAAATTAGCTATAGATATAGTTCATTAGTCCTTGTATAATAATGGTAGATAATATAATAGACTCAAAGGGCAACCTATCTGAAAGGATATGGACGCAAAACTACAGGGGCTAAAGTATGACTACTATGCCAGCCAGTTGCGAAATGGAAAAGGCCCGTTTATATGAAATGGGTCTTTTCTATTGTCTACATAGTTAAAAGTGGGGAGGAGTAATCATATGAAAAAGGTTTTCTCGATTTTAATTTCAATCACCATTTTTTTAGGGGTAGGATTTCCAGTTTTTGCAGCTGAAGATGAAGATGAAGATGTTCGAAAAGCAATTGAATTAATTGAAAAGACAAACAAGGAAATTGATGAAAAGATTGAAAAAGCAGTAAATAAAGCAGATAAGTTACAAGCCGAATACCTTCTTGACATTCGTAAAATTGAAGAAGGAGATACTGTAGTTAAATTAAAAGAAGAAAAAGAAAAAGTATTGTCTGACTTAGTAGCTACTCGAAACGATTTGAAAAAACGAGAAAAAATAAATAAAAAATTAGAAGAAATTAATACAAAGCTTAGTAATGAGGAAGCAAAAATTAATAGTAAAATCGCAGAAATCAAGCAGGACATAGAAGAGGCAACCCATCAACTAATAACTGCAGATGATAAGGATACAAAAAAAATGGAAGAAAAAATTAACAAATTAGAAGATAAATTGGAAAAAAGATCAGAGAAGTATCATGAAAAAACAGAACGGTATACAAAAGACTTAGATAAGGTTATTACGGATATTTATAATGAAACACTTAAAATGTCATCGGAAACTATTAAAAAGGCTGCAAAAAAGGGAGTTCAGGCTGAATGTAGCTGGAAGCTTGTTCGTTTTGCAGATAAGTGGGTTTGGATTGACCCTATTAAAGTAGTGGGTTGGTAAAATAGTTTTACAATTCTGAATAAAAATGTAGTACAATAAAAACGAGTTCTATGTAGAACTCGTTTTTATTGATTGTAAGGTGGGATAGTATGGCCGGTTTTACAATTGGAAAACAAGGAACATTCCTAGAAACAGTTAATTTTGATAATAACCTTGAGATTAGTTTAGTTACTCGAGGGGATGGAGTGGAAATAATAACACAATCTATTGGCGAAGGAAAATTATTCTATGTTTATCCCAGTGAAAATGTAGATGCTTTAGAGTTTTATTATATTTTATCTGGAGAAGTCGAGTGTGAACTTAATAATAAAAAGCATATATTAGGTCCGGAAGACTTCTTCTCAGCCAAAGGGATTAGCGATCCAATCCACTTTACTGCGCTGTCCAAGGTAACCTTACTATGTGTATTTACCGAACAAATCTTTGTCCATATAAGTAAGGATATATCCTCTCTTATAGAAATTAAGAAACAAGTAGAAATAAAAGATAGATATACTCAAAAACATAGTGATCGGGTGGCAAATTATTCCGTAAAAATAGCTAAAAAACTAAAATTAGATAAAGAGCGTTTAGTGAATTTAACGACGGCATCTGTACTTCATGACATCGGTAAAATTAATGTGCCAATTGAGATTTTAAATAAACCAGGGCGATTAACGGATGAAGAATATGAAATTATCAAGAAACACCCAGTAGATGGTGCAGAAATGATTAAGGACTCTTATTATAAGGAACTTGCTCCTATTATTGAACAGCATCATGAAAGGCTGAATGGAAGCGGTTACCCAAATGGTTTAAGTGGAGAAGACATTGTTTTAGAGGCAAGGATTATTGCTGTAAGTGATACATTTGATGCGATGACAGAAGATCGAGCCTATAGAAAAGCATTTAAGGAACAGATAGCAATAGATGAACTTAAGAGACTGGCCGGCTCCCATTATGATGAAGAAGTTGTAATGGCACTAGAACAAATATTAATAGAAGAAGGACGAATAAGCTAATTGGTGTTGTTATCAAACAGTACCAGTGGGTTTTATTTGAAATTTGTAGGTGTGGGGAGCCTTATTATAGGTTGACAAGGTTCTTAACTTTACAGAGGACGGAAAAAATATTGAACAAAAATTATTTGCCAGCTGTACCATAATCCTATTCTTCAAGAAATTTTTAGCCCCTTCTTTTAACAAGGAGGGGCGTTGTAGGTTCCTATACGAAATCCCAAAATAATATACTATTACTACATTTCTTTTCTCTTTAGAGCAGGCGGGTAGTTAATAATTACGTTTTCAGTTTTCGTTACCTTTTTCTTATTAACTAGATGAAGTGCTAATCCTGTAAAGATAAATCCGCCAATAAAGTTGCCGATTGTAACTGGTATTTGGTTCCATATCCACCAATCACCCAATGTAATATCAGCACCCATAAGAATAGCTGTTGGAATAACAAACATATTTACAATAGCATGCTCAAATCCGTGGGCGAAAAATAAAAATACAGGTAGCCACATGGCAGCAATCTTTCCTATAGTTGAACTTGAAATGAATGCCATAAAGGCTCCTAACGTTACCATCCAATTGCATAATATGGCCTTTGTTATAACAACAATTAATCCGTCTCCGCCAATGCTTTTATATGCAAGGGTTTTTCCCTCTGCCACAGCAATAATTTTATCAATCATGGCTCCTTGAGTGATATGCCCTAGTTTTGTCGCAACGATATAAAATAAGATACCGTATAAAAGACTTCCTAAAAGATTTCCGAGAAAAGCCCAAAAGAAGTTGTAGACGACATTTTTACTAGAGGTAAGACCTCTTATTCTAGCAAGCGGAAGCATTGCGAAGTTTCCAGTTACTAGTTCAAGGCTTAGTAATAATATAAGTACAAATCCAACCGGAAAGACAAAAGCACCTACAATACTAAGGCTTGTATCAATTGCAGCAGTAAAGGCAAGTGTTGTTGCAAAACCCAATAAGGCTCCTGAGAGTATCCCTTTAATCAAAATGTCACTTATCTTTAGGATGGATTTATAAGCACCTGCATGTGCAACATCCTCTATTAATTGAGTTGGTTTAACATAATCCAAGGCCATGCCTCCATTATCTTTTATATATTTAGACTCTTTTATTGTAATGAGAAGGAATTTGCCACCGCAAGACTTTTTTACAAAAAATTACATTTACTTATATGTACGGTGAATATGGTAATCACAGAATAAATGATGTTTATTGTGCGATAAGTAAGGAGCTTTTGGAGTAAACGCCTGTGATTTGACTTAAAATATAACAAAAGATAGGAGACAATCCGATATGCATCAGTTAATAAAAATTGCTAAGAGTTTTGGTATACGACACCAATATTGGAGACTGAACGACCTCAAGTGTGCATAAAAAATCGTGCGCAAATACGTGATGGTGTAATTGAGATTTTCTTCTATCAATAGTATTGATTACCTATTTCATCTTTAAAAATGATATATTTTAAAGGATGCATTTAGACTAATAACCAAAGAGGTAAGTATGAAGGAGTTTATGAATAAATTTAGTAATAAAATATATTATATTGTTGTTTGGCTTATCATCGCCATTATGGTAACAGGTTTGTTGATTGATAACCCGTATTTTGGTGAATTTAGGTTTGGTTATCTATCCCATGTTATTCTTGTATTCATTCTGTCAGTATGTCTATTGCTTTATCCTAGGAAAAGTACTGGTATTCTTAGAGTAAGCATTATACTGGTAGCATCCATTTACTTTTATTCAATTTTTCTTTTATACCCAGAAACAGGTTCCTCCTTTATTTTTTTATGTTTTATACCTGCACTTTCGATTTTGTTTTTTGATAAAAGGCTTTTTTATTTTTCATTGATTTTAAACTGTGTATCGATCTTGATTTTATTTGGATATATTACTTTTATAAATCAAGAGCAATTCATCTATTTAGAACAGGATTTAATAGGGAGTTTAATAAACTTTTTTGCAAGCCAAATAATCATTTATTTTATCTTTTATTTAACAAATGGAAGAATGGAAAAACAAAAATTATATTACGAACAAATTCAACAGTCTGAGCGTTTGAAGATATCTGGTCAACTTGCAGCTGCGGTAGCACATGAAATTAGAAATCCTCTGACGGTTGTAAAAGGTTTTTTGCAGTTATTTGAGCAAGAAAGTTCAAATTCCCCTGATCGAAAAGGGTATGTTACTTTAATGATTGACGAATTAAATAGTGCTGAACAGGTAATTTCTCAATTTTTATCTCTGGCAAAACCAATAAAAAATAGAGAAACTGAAATAGTTGATGTTAAGGTTATTCTTAAGAGTGTTACAGATTTACTCTATTCATATGGACTTTTACATGAGAATCGGATCGAATTAAAGGTAACGGGTGAATGTAATATCTCCGCTAACAACATAGAGTTAAAACAAGTACTTATCAATATTATAAAAAATGCAATTGAGGCTTCTAATGTAGGGGACTTAGTTCTAGTAACAGCTGGAAAAGAAAAAAAATTTGTAGTCATTAAAGTAATTGATTATGGAAGGGGAATGTCAGAAGAAGAAGTTGACTCTCTTGGAACTCCTTTTTATTCTTTAAAGAGTAAAGGAACTGGTTTAGGAATGATGATTAGTTTTAATATTATTGAAAAATATAACGGCACGATTCACTTCCAAACTACTGAAGGTCATGGAACAACTGTTATCATTCGTTTTCCGTCATTATGATCCATCCGTGCCAAATAAAAAGTGAGCTTACATTGTCTTTTGTATGACAACGTAAGCTCACTTTTTGCACTTTTTATTCTTTATTCATTACGCTATGATTTTTACCATAAGCAAAATAGAAGAGTAATCCAAATACAAACCAGATACCGCATGCAATCCATGTAAAGACAGAGAGCTGAGTAATTAAAAATAAACATAATAAGAATGAACAAATTGGTAAGATTGGAAAGAATGGTACTTTAAAACCATTGGAAGGGATACACTTATTTTTTCTTAAGTAAATAACTCCGATTGAAACGATTGTAAAAGCAAGTAATGTTCCCATGTTAACTAGTTCTGCTAGTTTAGATAATGGAATGAAGCCTGCACAAAAAGCTACAAATGTTGCAAATACCCACGTATTTTTAACGGGTGTTTTATTTTTTTTACTAAGCTCATACATACTTTTTGGCAGCAATCCATCACGGCCAAACGCGTATAGAAGTCTAGTTCCGCCATATAACATAACAAGGATAACAGTCATCATCCCAACAACAGCACCGAGTGAAACAACGCCAGCCACCCAATCTTGATTGACGATTTGCATAACATAGCTAACTGGATCACTTACATTTAGATTTGTATATGAAACCATCCCGGTCAAAACAAGTGAAACAGCAACATACAGAATTGTACAAATAAATAATGATCCAATAATTCCGATTGGCATATTACGTTGTGGGTTCTTTACCTCTTCAGCAGCTGACGAAACAGCATCAAATCCAAGATAAGCAAAGAAAACAAGGGCTGCTCCACTCATAACGCCATTCATTCCGAACGGCAAAAATGGTTGCCAATTAGCAGGCTCAACATAGAAAATACCTACTCCAATAAATAAGAGAATAACACCTACTTTAATAAATACCATGATCATATTAACCTTCGTAGATTCTCTTATCCCGAGCGTTAATAAAAAGGCAGTGGCAAAAATAATGGCTATAGCCGGAACATTTACATATGTTCCATCTGCTGGATTAAAAGAACCAGAGATTGCCTTTGGAATGGTAATATTAAAACCTTCTAACAAAGCACTTAAATAAGCAGACCAACCAGTTGCAACCGCAGCAACTGCTAAGCCATATTCTAACAGTAGAGCCCATCCAACTAACCAAGCGATTAATTCTCCAAATATAATGTATACATACGAATATGCGCTACCCGTTACTGGTATGGTTGAAGAAAATTCTGAATAACACATAGCTGCCAATGCACAGACAATAGCAGCAATAATAAAGGAAAATACAATACCAGGCCCAGCGTGCACCGCAGCTACGGTCCCAGGAAGAATGAATATACCCGTTCCTACAATGGCACCTACCCCGAGTAGCATTAAATCAAAAGCACCTAACGTTTGCTGTAGCTGATTATTTCCCTTTTTATTCAGTAAATCTTCGAGATTTTTTTTTCTAAATAAAACATTTTTCATATTGAACCCTCATTTTTTTGGAAATATGTTAAAGATTCTAGATGTTTATATCTTAAAGGTCAACCGATTTTGTCGAATTGCCAATATTTTTGTCGAATAATTAGATGTTTCTTAAAAATTAAATTGAAAAGTGTAGACTAAAATAGTTTATCCAGAGTGGAGCATATCTATCGTTATATAAAAGAGCTATTTTCGAAAGCTAATTAATATGCCAAAACATGAAAACAAAAAGAAATCATTGAATGTGCGAAAGCTTGACGACTATAATGGTTGGAGTAAACTACCGAGATTTGTCGAAAGATAGTATAAAAGAAAGGAGACAGTCCGTTATGCACTCAATTAACAAAATAGGACAGAGTTTCTGGTACATCACTCCAATTTCGGAGACTGACCGACCCATTCTAGGGATGGTGGTGGGTCAAAACAAGACATTAATGATTGATGCAGGCAACTCCGAAGACCATGTCAATTATTTTATGAAAGAAACTTTAAAAAGTGAGGCTCCATATCCTGATATGGTTGTTCTTACACATTGGCATTGGGATCATATCTTTGGACTTTCAGCGATACCAAATACCGTTTCGATTGCTTCTAATAAAACGAAAAAAGAAATGGAGAAGCTCATCCCGCTTTCATGGTCAGACGAGGCTATAGATGAACGAGTAAAAGCGGGTACGGAAATTGAATTTTGTGCAAAAGCGATTAAGAATGAATATACGGATCACCGAGATATCACGATTGTGTTGCCGGATGTAACCATCGAAAAACGAGTGGAAATTGACCTTGGCGGAGTAACCTGTATCGTACAACACGTTGGGGGAGATCACGCTGCCGATTCAGTAATCGTGTATATCAAAGAAGAAAAGATCCTTTTTCTTGGTGATTGCATTTATCCTGATATTTTTTCAGCGAAAGATAACTATACCATCAAGACAACACTTGCGCTATTAGATGAATTAGAAACATTCGATGCGGATACATATATCCCTTCGCACCAAAGGCCGATTTCCAAAGAAGAATTTAATCAGGAAGTTGCGAAGCTTAGAGCCGTTGCAAAATATACAGATATTTGCGGTGGAAATGAACAGAAAATAATTGAGGAATACGAAAAGTACGTAAAAAGGGAACTGACAGAAGACGAACGGGAAACAATTAATAACTTTGTTAATGGTTATTAAATGATCCCTGTGTATACCAGGAATACTTAATTTCCAAAGCAGATTATGGTTAGATCATAAAAAGGAACCCACTCCAAGGAGTGGGTTCTAACTATTAGCGAACAATTTTAAACCTTGGTTTTATAAAACAAAACTAACAATGATACCTGAAAGTATGCTTACAAGTGTGGCGCCATATAAAAGCTTTAACCCAAAGCTTGCGACGACATTCCCTTGCTCTTCATTCAAACTTTTAACTGCCCCGGTAATAATGCCGATAGATGAGAAGTTGGCAAAGGAAACTAGGAATACTGACAGTATCCCAAGAGTGCGGGAACTAAAGTCATGATCGCCTCCGGACAAATCCAACATTGCGACAAATTCATTTGTCACTAGTTTAGTCGCCATAATTCCCCCGGCGCTAACTGCTTCTGATAAAGGAATCCCCATTATGAGTGCAATTGGGGCAAACAGATAACCTAATAGCTGCTGAAAGGAAATAGTAAAGATTAGCTCAAACACGTGGTTAACTGCGGCCATTAAAGCAATGAACCCAATCAGCATGGCGCCAACGATAACTGCAACCTTAAAACCATCAAGGATATACTCCCCGAGCATTTCAAAAAAGGATTGCCTTCTATGCTCTTGTATTTCTAATAGATCTTCATTTGGTTTTACCTCGTACGGATTAATGATAGAAGCTATGATAAAACCGCCAAATAAATTTAAAGCTAAAGCCGTGACAACATATTTTGGATCAAGCATCGTCATATAAGCGCCAACTATAGATATTGATACAGTTGACATCGCAGAAGCACATAAAGTATACAAACGCTGTTTTGAAAGGAGGCCTAGTTGTTTTTTTAAGGTGATGAAAACCTCCGATTGTCCGACCATCAATGAAGCAACTGCGTTATAGGATTCAAGCTTACCCATCCCATTCACTTTACTTAATATCCAGCCAATTCCCTTCATAAGATACGGTAGAATTTTCAAATGTTGGAGAATTCCAATTAATACAGAAATGAAAATGATTGGTAGTAATACAGTTAAAAAGAATGGAGCCTCTCCCTCATTTGCCATGCCGCCGAATACAAAGGAAATTCCTTCGCTTGCATATTCGAGAAGTATGTTAAAAATAGTAGAAATTCCCGTGATGATGAGTAAGCCGAATTCCGTATTTAATAGGAATATTGATAAAATAATTTGAATGACGAGCATTATGATAATTGGAATAATTTTTATCCTTTTTCGATTGGAGCTTGCCAGCCAAGCTAAAAATAATACAACAAGAATGCCTAAAATTGAAATAACATATTGCATATGTAACCTCCTGATGATTTAAACATGATGTATATGCGTCCGATAAAGTTTACGCTCGCATAGCAACCTCTTTTATTGATGTTACAATGGATATTTTGCCCACATTTAATAAAAAGAACCCAAACATTGTTTTATTAAGATAGTTTTTTTCTGTTTTATAATGTGAAGGCCCGTATTAAACATAGGAAAGATTCAACGGTTACTAATCTTTATCTTAATGGATGCAATTTATCTAAGTACATAGAATAACATTAACAGGGGAAAGTAGGCAATTGGCGAGTATTTGTTAGAAAGATGTTATGATAGATGGATTATGCCTAGGGAGATGAAAAATCTATGAATATCTCAATATTATTTGAAGATAATCATCTGCTTTTGGTAGAAAAGCCAATTAATGTTCCTGTACAAGCAGATAGTAGTGGAGACCTTGATTTGTTAACGAAGTTAAAAAATGACCTAAAAACACGGTACCAAAAGCCTGGTAAAGTTTATTTGGGGCTTGTCCATCGATTAGACCGTCCAGTTGGTGGTGCCATGGTGTTTGCTAAAACTTCTAAGGCCGCTTCAAGATTATCGGATATGATACGTAGACATGTGATCGAACGTCATTATTTTGCGGTTGTTCATGGTACACCAAAAAAGAAAAGGGGACAACTAGTGCATTATCTACATAAGGATAATCAGAAGAATAAGGTATTCGTTGTTTCCCCTAGTCACTCAAACGGTAAAAAAGCAGTGCTAGATTACGAGGTATTAGAATCGAAAAAAGGATTAAGTCTACTGTCTGTGAATCTTCAAACAGGGAGACCTCATCAAATCCGAGTTCAGTTATCATCAATGGGTAACCCTATTTTTGGGGATCAAAAATATGGAGAGCATCTTAATAAAACTGGGCAACAACTTGCACTTTGGGCCCATTCGCTTTATTTCGAGCATCCAGTTAGGAAGGAACCATTAGGGGTTTATTCATTACCACCTAATAGTTATCCTTGGGGTCTATGGGATTATTTAAAGGTGGAAGCGGATATTTCAATTTTGCAGAAAATGTAAAAAATCCATCAACACCTTGATTAAATCAATTAAACATATTACTAGAGTTTATAAAAACTATATTCAATACAAAAAACAGTTCTACTACAAAAACAGAAATACAGGCCAATAGGGCAACACTCACTAGGCTTGCTCCACGGTAGGCAAAAAGAATGGCAACAATAAAGCCAATTAGCGCGGACCATGGTGATGCCGTTGCCTCTAAAATGGCTGGAAAGACCATCACTGCCAATGTGACATATGGAACATAGTATAAAAATGATCTGATATAGACATTTTTGATTTCTTTTCTGACGAGTGTAAGTGGCAGAACCCGTATGAGATACGTCACAACTGCCATCAGCAAGATATAAAAGATAGCATTATTCATATGTATTCTCCTTTACTGGAAAAACAAACGCTGCGATACCTGCAATCAAAATCGTTAAGATGATAATTTTTACACCGGATGAGATGGACTCAAGGAATGGTAATTCAGCAAAAATCAGGCTTAGTACCATCGAAATGACAATCAAACCGGTGAGGATTTTATTCCCTTTTGCAGGGGGAATAATGACAGCAAGCAGCATTCCGAACAGTGCAATACTTAAGGCACTAATCAATCTTGGCGGTAGAATATTGCCCGAAATAACACCAAACAGTGTACCTAGCGCCCATCCCGGTACTGCAGCGCTCATTACACCATAAGTGTAATAAGGGCTTAATTTTCCAGGAACGGCAGAGGACACACCAAATACTTCATCCGTAATCCCATATGCCATTATTGATCGATGGAAAATGGACGTGTTTGGATCAATCTTTTGGGATAACGCAAACGACATTAGAAAATATCTAGAGTTGATAATCAGCTGTGTGACAACAATTTCCACGACTGTTGCGACACTGGCAATAAGCGTAAGCCCAGCGAATTGGCCGGCTGATGTTAAATTAGTCACGGACATCAATACCGCCTCAAATGGATTTAGCCCTGCTTGCTTGGCTAGAATGCCAAATGTAAACGAAACTGCAAAATAACCCATGGCAATGGGAATTCCATTCTTTAACCCACTTTTCCATTCTCTTATGTTTGTATTCACTTTCTCTCCTCCAATGATGCTACGATGAAAGGGGCATTTATTAGAAATATCTCTATCTCATTTACTTTTTGGCGCCTTAACGTATGAAAGTGATTCTAGCATACGTATTTGTTTTAGTAAAATTAATAATTAAATAGACTATTGTTTCTTATTTTTATGAATAACTGCTGGTTAATCAGGTAGGATGAACCGTAGCATAAGTAGTGAGAGCTTCTAAGAATTGAATTGATAAGTGGGGGATGTAATCGTCTCCGTTTGCATACCTTTTTTCGTTTAGAAGGTATTCTGAGAAAATACGTAGAATATATTTAATGAAGCGAATCACTTGTGCGGTAAGAAAGATTGTATAGTAGATATATCAGACAAAAAAATAAGGGGAGGATTGCATGAAACAACTCTATATAAAGCAAAAGGTATTCAGCCTAAGTGGCAAGTTTACTGTAAAGGATCATAAGGAGAGGGATGTTTATTACGTAGAAGGCAGTTTTATGAAAGTTCCTAAGACCTTTTCCATTATGAATACAAAACGAAATGAAGTTGCGCTCATTACAAAAAAGGTATTTAGCTGGTTACCGAAGTTTTTTGTTGAGGTGAATGGCCGAGAGGTGGTAACAATTAAGAAGGAGTTTTCCTTCTTTAAAGCACGCTATACAATCGATGCGGCAGGCATTGAAGTACAAGGCAATTGGTGGGATATGGATTTTCAGGTATTACAGCATGGTAAAGTTATCGGTAAAGTGAGTAAGGAATGGTTCACGTGGGGCGATAGCTACAAGGTTCAAATATTGAATGAGGAGATGGAAGCCATCATCATTGGGATTGTTGTTGCAATTGATTGTGTGAAGGCTGACCAAGCAGCCGCTTCCTCAGCGGCGTCGACTTAACGTAAGGACAGGGAAACCTGTCTTTTTTTTACGTTTTTAATATATTTTTGAATATTTGCATTTTTGTATTGAATCACACGTAACGTGTTGTTTTATACTTTAGGTAATGAGGAAGGGGGCACAAAATGTACACGATTGGTCAATTATCAAAGAATACAGGAGTAACGGTAAGAACGTTAGATTATTATGATGAAATTGGTTTGATTAAACCTTCATCCAAAACGAATGGTGGGCATCGTTTATATAATGAAGATGATGTGATGCGGTTAGAACGAATTTTAGCATTAAAATACATGGGATTCACATTGGAACAAATTAAAGACATCTTAAAAAATTCATCTTCAACTTGGCAGCAGGCAATCGAACAACAATTAGAGATGGTAAGACGTGAACAAGAACGATTAAAAATGTTGGAACAGGCACTTCTTGGTGTTTCGTATTCTATTGAAATAGAGGGTAAAATCAATTGGTCCATTATTTTTAAAACAATTCAATTGTATCAACAAACCCCAGAAGATATCCTTCAACAGTATAAAGAATATTTAACAGAAGAAGAAATGAAAAAAATTATACAGATGAATGAAAAAATAACTGAGGAAGATTCCAAGGAATGGTTACAGATTATTAGAGATATTAAAAATAATCTTGAAGCAGATCCAACTTCTGAAGTGGCTCAAGGACTAGTTGAACGGTGGATAAACCATTCAGAAAAAATGTTTGGAAATGACGAAAAATTACTTGGTCATATGTGGGAATCACTTCAAAATTTAAAAGAAGGTATTGTCTTTTATCCACTGAATAAAGAGGTAATCAATTTTATTGAACGTGCAGGATCTGTTAAGTATGGGAATGGTGAGTCGTAAGAACCTTGATCAATAAATACAAATTTTTTGATGTGCCTTTTAGCTAATAAGACTTAATAGGGGGAAATAGGATGATCCTTAAAGTAGAAGGTTTAACAAAGCGTTTTTCTAGCCGAGGAAAGTCTGACAAAGTAGTGAATGCCAATCTTACATTTAGTATTGAGGAAGGTGAAATTTTTGGACTTCTGGGACAAAATGGTGCAGGAAAAACGACTTTGGTTAATCAAATTTTAGGCCTATTAACACCGAATGCTGGAGATATTAACCTACTTGGCGAATCTGTCGTACAATCACCTTCTCGAGCGAGATCTATTTGTTCAGTGCAACCACAGTCTCAGGTGTCGTTAGGTTTACTGACCCCAAAGCAAGCCGTAACGCTTATGGGCAAAATGCGAGCGGGGAATAAGTTTGATCCGAAGCGGGTGGAAATGCTATTTGAAGCGTTAAATATGGGAGAGTGGGCGAATGTGGAAGGTGAAAAACTTTCAGGTGGTGCTCGCAGGTTAACAGCCTTTTGCATGGCGGTGATTGTTCCCGGTAAATTAGTCATACTTGATGAACCGACAAACGATGTAGACCCAGTTCGCAGGCGTTATCTATGGCAGGTCATACGTGAACTGACGAATGATGGCACTTCTGTTATTTTAGTGACACACAATGTCATTGAGGCTGAAAAGGCAGTAGACCGAGTAGCCATCTTACACAATGGGAAGCTTCTAACTCAAGGGACACCATCAGAAGTAAAAAACTTGGTACATGATCAAATGCGCATGGAGGTCAACGTACTCAGGGACTTTGATGAAATAGATCTCCCTAGTTGGATGCTTTCCTCAAATCGGAAAGGTTCTAGGTTGTTATTTACAATTGACCAGTCAAATGTATCATCAACAATCGATTGGGTAAGAGATCAAGTTAATAAAGGGTTGGTTATGGATTACTCCTTGTCACCATCTACAATTGAGGATGTTTATATTGAACTAACTTCCGGGAAGGAGGCCGTGTAATGAATACTATACTAAGCCACTATAAGTACGTTTTTCAAATGCAGCTATTAAGGAATGGAGGGTTTTTGGTATTTATGGCCCTCATTCAAATTTTAATTGCAATCGGGATTGTGATCGGCTTTACCTATTTGATTCCAGACCCAAGTAGCAGTAGCATCCTTTATTTAGCAACAGGTGCACCTACTTTAATTTTGATCTTTACTGGTTTAGTTATTTTACCTCAACAAATTGGTACAGCTAAAGCGGATGGATATTTGGAGTATATTAAGACGTGGCCAGTCAACCGTTCTGTTATTCTTGGTGCTGATACTACGATATGGTTAATCATCACTGTTCCTGGCATAATTGTTTCATCTATTTTTGCCCATGTTATGTTTCATCCAGGATACGATGTTTCTTGGACTATAGGTCCAGCTTTAATCATGATTGCCTTAACATCCATTGGTGTTGGTTATGGATTTTCCTATATGTTGTCACCAATAGCCTCACTCGCAATCTCTCAAGTGACCGTCTTTGGGGCACTTATGTTTTCACCGATAAATTTTCCGATGGAGCGACTTCCTGAATGGCTTCAAATACTTCATGAGGTATTACCAATTTATTCGATGGCAGAAATAATGCGTGCCTCTTTAGCTGGCTCAACCTTTACGGCAGATATAGGGAATTATTTGAATTTAATTATCTGGTGTATATTAGGGTACGGTGGAGCTATCTACATTTTAAATAAAAGATAAGAAGATTTATGTATAACCGTGTATATCAAATTATAAAATAAAGAAAAAGGAAATAAAGCTCGTTAAGTCCTGATGTCCAAAGTCTATATTTTTTAGACTAGTTGACAGCTTCATATAAAAATTTCCATTTGACGTTCTCGCCTATATATTATATATTGTATTGAGGTAAAGAATGCCCAGGTAAATATGGGAGAGGTTCATAGCTGATACCCTCTATAAAAAACTATGGAAACATGACAAATGCCATGTCCATAATCGGATGTGGCTTTTTCTGTTTTTTACATATGTATTTTATAGAATGATTGGCTAAACCTCTCTTGACAAGTGTTGGGAAACATTTACAAGGAGGTTTTTTTATGTCTGGCCGAAGCCATGAAGAAGGATTAAAAGATTTAACACTATTAGGTAATCAAAATACTCAATATTCATTTGAATATGCACCAGAGGTACTCGAGGCAGTAGATAATCTTCATTCAAATCGTGATTATTTTGTGAAATTTAATTGCCCAGAGTTCACTAGTCTATGCCCACTTACACATCAACCTGACTTTGCGACAATGTATATTTCATATATTCCTGATAAAAAACTTGTTGAGAGTAAAGCATTAAAGTTATATTTATTTAGTTTTAGAAATCATGGTGATTTCCATGAGGATTGTGTCAATATCATTATGAACGATTTAATTAACTTACTTGATCCAAGATATATCGAGGTTTGGGGGAAATTTACTCCACGTGGAGGTATCTCGATTGATCCATGGTGTAATTATGGAAAGCCTGGAACGAAATATGAGGAAATGGCAAATTATCGTTTAATGAATCATGATTTAAATCCAGAAAAAATAGATAATCGATAAAAACATTGAAAAATTTAATGATGAAAGAGGTTTTTAGCTACCCTCTTTAAAAAACTAAGAAACAGCACTTTTTCTTAGAGTGCTGTTTTTTCGTTAAAAGGTGGTCTAACTATGAAGCGGGAAAAAGCAATCGTTGTGTTTAGTGGGGGTCAGGATAGCACAACATGTCTGTTTTGGGCAAAGGAACGTTTTGAAGAGGTTGAAGCAGTGACTTTTGATTATGGTCAAAAGCATCATCTTGAAATCCAATGTGCGAAGGAAATAGCTGCAGAACTTGGTATCAAACACCACATACTCGATATGTCGCATTTGAACCAGCTTGCTCCGAATGCATTGACACGACAAGATATTAGGGTAGAAGAGGGAGAAAATGGAGAGTTACCATCGACTTTCGTACCTGGTCGAAATCTACTCTTCCTTTCATTTGCAGGAGTTTTAGCGCGTCAAGTAGGGGCAAAGCATATCGTGACTGGCGTTAGTGAAACAGATTTTAGTGGATATCCCGATTGCCGTGATATTTTTATGAAATCTTTAAACGTAACTTTAAATTTATCGATGGACGATTCTTTTGTGATTGAAACACCGTTGATGTGGCTGAATAAGGCACAGACATGGGAGCTTGCCGATCAACTTGGGGCACTGGAATTTGTCCGTGAAAGAACCTTAACTTGCTATAACGGTATTATCGCAGATGGCTGTGGTGAATGTCCGGCTTGTAAACTACGAAAAAAAGGGCTTGATGATTTTTATTTGGGGAAATCAAATTTAAAGGGGTAATATCATGAGAATACTATTTTACTTATTATCTATTGTTGCCGCGAATGTAGTAACGGCAGCACTTGCACCATTACAGTTTGGAATTTTTATCGTTCCAATGGGTACGCTGCTTGTAGGAGCGACCTTTATTCTACGGGACCTAGTGCAAAATAAATATGGTAGAGGGAAAACGTATTTATTTATTTTTATAGCTTTAACCCTATCAGCATTGGTTTCATTTATGCTTGGAGATACATTATTAATCGTGGTGGCATCGGCAATTTCATTTGTTGTCTCTGAATCAGCTGATACAGAAATTTATTCTAGATTGAAACTACCAATAGCTTGGCGCGTGTTTTACAGCGGAATTGTTGGAGGGTTTCTTGATTCTGTTATTTTCGTAATTGTTGGTTTAAGTCCACTTGGAGCTAATATTCTGCCTTGGGAGGCTGTACCTGCTGCTATTTTAGGGCAAATTATTGTTAAGACGATCATTCAAATGATCGGTGCTCTCATTTTGAACCAAGTTCGATTGAATCATTTGGATAGCGCAGAAACAATTAAATAATAATCTATGAAAAGGCCACATTTTTGTGGCTTTTTCAAATTTCTTTAAAAGAAAAACACTGCAAAACCTTGAACTCCATGATTTCGCAGTGTCCTAAGTTGAAGATTCTAAAACAAAGCTGATTCTGAATCAGTCTAAAACGGTCACCTTCACTTGTTTTCTACCGAAATTGATAGCATCTTGTTTAGAAGGAATAAAAATATCGATTTTATTTCCTTTGATGGCTCCACCAGTGTCTCCGGCAATTGCTTCTCCATAGCCTTCTACATGGACTTTACTGCCAAGAGGAATAACAGATGGGTCAACAGAGATAACCTTTGCATCTGGGTTTTCTAATAGATTAATTCCAGTGGATGTTATGCCAGAACATCCTTCACATGTAGCGGTATAAGCTGTAGCTTCTACAATAATTTCCTTTGTATTACTTGTTGATGCAGCTTTTACTTCAGCTGTGCTTTCCTTTTGCGTTTGAGTAGCTGGTACTGCAGCTGTGCTAGTATTTGTTGTTTCAGTTACTGGTGCAGCTGCTGTTTCCTTTTGTGTTTCAACAGCTGGTGCTGCACTTGTAGTTTCCTTTGGTGCTGCTTCAACAGGCTGTGCTGGTGTTTCAACAGTAACAGCAGCCGTAGCTTTTGCGCCTTCAAAGATTAATAGATTTAATCCAGGATGGATTAAGTCAGGGTCAGTGTGTATTTGGTTCCACTCTTGAAGTTGAGGAACCGTGACTTGATGTTCTCTTGCTATGCCCCATAGTGTGTCACCTTGCTCAACTGTATATTGTTTTTCTGGCACAATAGTTAGATCATCTCCAGGGTGGATGAGGTCTGTCGTTAAGTGATTTTGCAATTTGATATTTTTGACTGATGTATTATTAGCTTGTGAGAGATCCCAAAGTGTATCTCCTTTTTGTACTGTAATCGTTGATGCTTGTACATTAGCACTTACTGTGACTGAGAGTACAGTCCCTGCCAAAATTGCTACCATTTTTTTAAGCATTCTATTACCCTCCATTTTCCTTAGTTGCTAATTTTTAATAATCGTAACATAGATTTTCCGTAGAAAAAGAACAGGGAGGTTTTAATTTGGTAACATCTATGGCAGTTATATTGCAAAAGTATTTCTGGTAGTAGCTAAAAAGGAATGCTACAAGTCATAGTGAAGTATAATATATGCTAAGATGTAGTGGATGATATCAATATATTAATGGAGGAAATATAAATGAGTATTCTACCAAATTGTCCCAAATGTAATTCTGAATACACTTATGAGGATGGAGCACTATTGGTTTGCCCAATATGTGGTCATGAGTGGGCTTCAGGGTCGGAAGTGGAGAATAGTGAAGATAAAGAGGTAATTAAAGATGCCAATGGTAATGTATTAAATGATGGGGATACTGTAACAGTCATTAAAGACCTTAAAGTAAAAGGAAGTTCTTCTACGCTCAAGCAAGGTACTAAAGTAAAAAGCATTCGTTTGGTAGAAGGAGACCATAACATCGATTGTAAAATTGATGGATTTGGAGCCATGCAATTAAAATCGGAGTTTGTTAAAAAGTTATAGCATGTGGTTTTCACGAAAAAAGCGTCAAAGACATTGTCTAGTCTTTGACGCTTAAAATTATCTGCATATTTTTCAAAAATGCTATCCCTCAACATGCCTTCTAGCTCTATAAAGCCTACTACCAAGCTCGTTTACCGCAATTGCTACTAATATTATAGCCGTGCCGAACCACTGTAGCCCCGTTACCGTTTCTGACAAAATAATGCTAGCAGATAGGATAGCAACCGGTAATTCGATAGATGTCAATATATTGGCGATTCCACCTGAAACCAATGGTGCACCCACTGCGAAAAAGAGTGGGGGAAGGACTGCGCCAAACAGCGAAACACCAACAGCAGTCGTTAATAAGTTTGCCTCTAATGGCAATACAGATGGAATGTCACGCATGAATAGGAAAAGGATTAAGATGGTGGACCCAGTTGCCATTAAGGAAGTCCTGGTTAATGGGTTTACTTCTACGGCGACCTTTCCGCTGAAAAAAATAAATCCCGCATAAGTGAATGCAGAAAGAATACCGAAGAGGAAGCCTTTAAAAGGGAGTCCCTGGATGTCACCATTTACTATATTTGAAGCAAAAAAGACCCCGACCAAAATTAAAACAATCGAAAGAATAGTTACAGGGGCAGGTTTTACTTTACTGAAAATCCATTCTAAAATAATTCCGATCCAAACGAATTGAAACATTAATATGATGGACAATGAAGCTGGCAGATATTGCATCGAACCATAATAAAAAATACTTGTTAATCCGATAAAACAACCCGTTATCATAATTTGTGGAATGTTTTTCTTATTTAGCCCCTTAAAGCTTGGGCGTTTAATGAGTGTGATAGTCCATAATAACAATGAGGAAATGATCATTTGAACGATATTAATTTGGCCAAGTGAATAGCCATGGCTGAACCCTAATTTAGCAAAAACCGGTGTAAACCCAAAACATCCAGCACCTACTAATACAAATAAGATGCCTTTATTTATTTTCATTATGAAACCTCCTGCTGCTCAAAACTATTAAACTATTATAGCATAAGAAGAGGCTTGGCTGGTCTTATACACTCTTTTAAATGGAAGGTTCTTTTTGGAAATGATCCTATATAAAAAAATCTCCTTGACCAATGATTTCATCAAGGAGATTTCTTATGACCTCAATTCTTTATAGAACGCGTTATACTTTTATTGCCTCTTTGTACTTCAACCTCACTTTTTAAACCTTTCAATAGTGAGAAGGACATGATGATCAAGATAATCGCAAAAGGGAGGGCAGCTGCGATGGAGGCTGTTTGCAATACGTTTAATCCTCCAGCTAAGAGTAGTACAGCAGCTAAAGCTGATTGAATAACACCCCAGGTTACTTTTATTTTATTCGAAGGATTTAATGTACCACCTTCACTTAACATGCCTAATACAAAAGTGGCTGTGTCAGCAACTGTTATATAATATATGACCACGACAGCAAACCCTAAAATACTTAACATAGAACTGAATGGAAGATAATCAAAGAATGTAAAAATAGACAATGAGACGTCTTCAGTAAGACGGGCTGCAAGGTCATGATTTCCTGTGTTTTGAACAAGATCTAATGCGGAACCCCCAAATACGGACATCCAAAGGCATGTTCCGAGGGTAGGGAAAATCAACACGCCAATCACAAACTCTCTAACTGTTCTTCCTTTCGAAACTCGGGCAATGAACATACCAACAAATGGAGCCCAGGCTATCCACCAGGCCCAATAAAATAACGTCCATGATGCAATCCATTCCCCTTCGCCAAAGGGATTTAGTCTTAAACTCATCTGAATAAAATCACTAATATAGAGACCAGAGGTATTAAAAAATACTTTTACTACGGTCATGGATGGACCAACAATGAAAATCAGCAGCATAATCGCAAAGGATATAATCATCGCAGCATTAGATAAGTATTGGATTCCTCTCTCTAAGCCTGTATTAATCGAGATTGTAAAAATGACTGTTGCGACTGCAATCACAATTATTTGGACGAGTAACACATTAGGAATGCCGAATAAGTCATGCATTCCAGCCGTAACTTGCATGGCACCAAGACCCAAGGAGGTGGCAATACCGAAAACTGTTGCAAAAATTGAAAGTATATCAATGGTCTTCCCAATTGGTCCGTAAATTCGATCGCCTAGCATTGGATAGAATGCCGAACTAACGGATGCAGGAAGCTTTTTGTTATATTGAAAAAAGGCAAGGGCTAAACCAATAACAGTGTAGATTGCCCATGGATCAAGACCCCAATGAAAAAAGGTATATTTCATTGCATTATTGGCTGCGCCAACTGTATAGGGTTCACCAACTGGAGGATTTGTGTAATGGGTGACTGGTTCGGCAACACCCCAATAAACAATCCCTATACCCATCCCAGCACCGAACAGCATTGCAAGCCAAGAAGCGGTATTGAAATCAGGTCGGTCTGTTTTTTTACCTAGCCGAATATCGCCATATCTCGAAAACAATAAATATACAGAGAAAATCACAAAGAACAAGGTTGCACCAAGATATACCCAGCCTAGGTAATCAATTGAACCATTATAGATGATATCGGTGACATGAGCGAGATTCTCTGTAAAAAAGACACCCCAAATAATAAAAATAAGGGTAAGGATTAATGAAATAATAAAAACGCTTGATCCGTTTTGACTTTTTCTAGCCATGGGAACCTCCTAGTAAGATAAATGCATTATTTTTTGTTAGTGAAATTAGGATTTATCAAAAGATAATATCACGTATTCTGATCTTGAAGATTATAAAGAAACTCCCACTTGTCGGCGTTCATCAACTCAAACGCTGAAACTTCTAGACCGCCTCCTAGATAAACGGTTTCGGCTTTAACTGCCAAAACCATAGCTATGAATAATTCGGTACTGTCCTTCTTTTGATAGATGTCTCCTAAGGCAGGTAGCAATGCATTGTTTAAAAGATTGACATTTTGGGACTGTGTATCCTGTAAGTCTGCTACTTCGTTAGACTCAATATCTTTAAAATCAATTGGGTGGCTGTCTTTGTCACGGCCAGGTACCATTAACAAATACTCATTGTGCTTAACTCCGTGAGAATTACTTGTAATGATTCCTTTTCTATCAACCGTTTCAGCCATTTCAATTTCATTTAGAGAATAAGTATCTAAGGAATCAGGCCTTGGATTGTGAATTAAAATATAATCTCCTTCTTCAGCATTTTGATCGAGTCTGAGCGTATATGCTTTATGATTGAAAATAAAGCTGTCTAGTTCCTTTGGTTTATATTTTTCCACTTGTGCTGCACTGGTTAAATGCTGTGTTAGATCCCTTAGCTTTATAAGATGAACGGATTGCTTATACATTGGTTTTACCCCATAAACCTTATGTAGCTCGTTATTGTAATAGACAAATTGTCCTTTTCTAACCTGAAACAATTTCACCAATAAAACTCCCTTCAACCATAGGTTTATCATGCTGCGAAAACACTAGAGATATTTGAATGTAGTGGAAGGACTTTCACTTTATCCTTCATTAGCATGTCTTTTTTTAGGTAAAACAATGTAAGAATGGGAAAGTTTAAAATGGGAGGAGAAGTTGTAGGCTTAAGGATTAGGTTTGTGTATTGATTTCAAATCCAAATAAATAATGAAAAAGAACAATGAGAAGACTGCTATCTATTCACAGAGTTCTCATTGTTTTTTATTCGTACTCGACTTATATCAGTTTTATTTAATCTTTGATAGGTAATCAGCAAGTTGCACGAAGGTTCCTGAAAAGCCCTCATGAACCATTTCTTGCGACTCCTCGTATGTTTTTATTTCCTCCTCGGTCGGAGATACAAGAGTCCCAATCATCGTAAGAATTGTTTTACCTTCAGACTCATTGAATGTATATGTGTTGAGAATTTCCAGTGGCCAGTTTTCGTTAAAAGGAGCACGAACGATGTTTCCATTCTCATCAGAAAAGAAAGAAGTGTAAACAAGCTTCTCAGGAGCATTTATTTCATGATAAACGAATTTAACCCACATGACGTTACCGTCAGGAGAAGTCTGACTGTAGTGGAAGACACCATTCTTGCCTAACTCGAGCTTAGCAATATCAAAAGCCCATCCTTTTGGGCCCCACCAGTTCTTCAAATGTTCAGATTCGGTGAACGCCTTAAAAACAAGTTCACGAGGAGCGTTGAAAGTATGAGTGATTTCGGTTTTTGGAAACATATTATCCCTCCAATGATTGTTTTTATATTGATAAAATTCCAAGCCCGCAAGATTTATGAAATTTTCCTATAAACGCATAGGGCATAAAACAACAATATATAATGTAGTCTATCCATTTGGATTCATATATAAATGGATTGCAATTTTTAAGTATTCTATTATTAAATAATGTCACTGAACATGGAGAATAAGGAAATAAGGCTTTAAAAGTGGAGCACAATTTAGCTTCACTTTTTTTGTTGTCTAAAATGACAGACCATAAGAGCAAGAATAAGGACGAAATAGATGATGATTACTTGTTAAAATAGTTCCAATAACAGTAGGAGGAACAAAATGACCAAGATTCAGGAATTTAATGGATTGCATTCTTCAAATGGATTATTATTTCTAGGAAACGCTTGGGATTTACTTTCAGCCTTAATGCTTGAAAAAGCAGGATTCAAAGCAATTGGTACAACCAGTTGGGGTATTGCAAACTCACTGGGACTTTTAGATGGAGAATTAATTGATTTTGACAGACATTTAGGAATCATTAAAACTATAGTTGAGAATGTGAAAATTCCTGTTTCAGCTGATATTGAGGCTGGATATAGCGAAGACACTAACAAGATCATTAATAATGTTTTAAGGACTGCAGATGTAGGGGTAGCAGGTGTCAATATTGAAGATTCATTGAAGAAATCGAATGGATTAAGAGAGATTTCACAACACTGTAATCTTCTGGAGAAAATTCGAATAGCGTTAGACAATAATGGTTATAAAGATTTTTATATTAATGCTAGAACGGATACTTATTTTCAGAGGGAAAACCCTTTCGATGAAACAATAGCACGAGCAAAGGCGTATGTTGAGAGTGGCGCTAGTGGGATTTTTGTCCCCGGATTAAAAGAACCTAATGAGATTAAAGGAATTACCATGAATGTAAATACGCCACTAAATATATTATCTTTACCCGGGCTCACAAATTGTAATAAGCTTAAAGAATTAGGAGTGAAACGATTTAGTTTTGGAAATGCCCTATCTGATAAAGTGATTGCTTATTTAGAAAAGAAGGTTAACGAATTATTAGAGCATAAAGATACGTCCCTTTTGTACGCGACAGAGCACTAATGTGAAAGGAAAGTGTTAAATGGTGACTAAAATTAATCTTTCATTTGAAGAGATGTGGGAAAAGATTATCGCTTGTGATCGTAAATATGATGGTCTATTTTACACTGCAGTAAAAACTACGAAAATATACTGCCGTCCTTCCTGTAGATCAAGGAAGCCTAAAAAGATAAATGTTGAATTTTACCATGATATCAACGCAGTCGAAGAAGCGGGTTTTCGTCCTTGCAAAAGGTGTCAGCCTAAAATGGAACAATCCCCGCAAATTGAGATTGTAAGAAATACCATTACTTTCCTAGTCAATCATTATAAGCAAAACTTAACATTAAAGGATATAGCAGATCAAGTCGGCTTAAGTCCTTATTATCTAGAACGCTTATTTAAACAAGAAACATCTGAGACCCCGCGTACTTATTTAGAAAAAATACGCACTGATAAAGCAGGTTACCTTCTTAAAAGCACCAGTTTGACAAATCTCGATATATGCTTTGCGGTGGGCTTCCAGAGCCCATCTAATTTTTATAAAGTGTTCCGAAGCTTAAAAAACTGCTCACCTAGCGAATATCGAAAGGAATTCCAAAATGAAATGGAATGATCATGAATCGTATATAGAGATCTTTCCTCCAAAGGAATTTAATTTTGAAGAGTGTTTGATCTTTTTGGGCAGGTCTAAACAGGAAGTGCTTCATCAAATTAAAAAGGACTCTTTATATAAACTAGTAAAGGGGAAAAAATCTTTGGTTTTATGTAAAATTGGGTACACCAATAATTCCATAAGGCTTGAATTTCCAATAAGCATTCCATCTATTCACGAACGTAAAGAAGTAGGAGAGAATATTTGGGAATGGTTTGATCTGGATCAGGATTTAAGGGGATTTTACCAAGTAGCGAGTCAAGACAAAGTCTTAAAGTCACTTGCCCAGAAATACTACGGCTTACGGATTATGTGTATTCCAGATTTATTTGAGGCGATAGTGTGGGCGATTATGGGACAGCAAATTAATTTAACATTTGCTTACACTTTAAAGAAACGCTTCGTCGAGCAATTTGGCGAAAGTCTTACATTTGAGGGCGAAACGTACTGGTTATTTCCCTCATTTGAAAAAATAGCTTTAATAAACATAGATGATTTAACAAAACTACAATTTACTAACAGGAAGGCAGAATATATCATTGACATTGCGAAAGCTATGGCAAATGGCCAATTAACTAAAGAATTATTGCTTCAGAAACAGGATGATCAGCAAGTAAAAAAAACATTGATGATGATAAGGGGTATCGGAGCATGGACAGCAGATTATGTTATGATGAAATGCTTACACATTGCCTCCTCCTTCCCAATAGCGGATGTCGGACTTCATAATGCATTAAAAAACCTATTAGGTCTTGAGAAGAAACCAACTATTGAAGAAATAGAAGAATATGCAAAGAATTGGGATGGTTGGCAGGCATATGCTACCTTTTATCTTTGGAGGTCTTTATATGACAAGAATACATAAATTAGACTATGAATCACCGATTGGCGTGATAGAAATAAGTGGTACTCACGAAGCCATTCACTCTATTTTATTCTCTGAAGAGAGTAAAAAGGTGAATATGCTACACAGTGATACACCCCAACTACTGGTAGAATGCTATAACCAACTTGATGAATATTTTAAAGGCAACCGCCATGAATTTACACTCCCTTATCACATTAAAGGGACTGATTTTCAAAAAACTGTATGGGAAGCTTTAAAAGAAATCCCCTATGCCGAAACTGGGTCCTATAAGGATGTTGCCGTTTCCATTGGGAATGAAAAAGCGATAAGAGCTGTAGGAAGTGCGAATGGAAAAAATAAGTTAAGCATTGTTATTCCTTGTCACAGAGTCATTGGCTCAACTGGGAAACTAACTGGTTATGCGGGAGGCCTGTGGAGAAAAGAATGGCTGCTTCAACATGAGAAATCTTCTACTAAGGAACAAAAGTAGGCAGTATCTCATTATTTTTGTTAAGGGGAACCGTACACGCCTAATAAAAAAGATACAGTCTTTTCTTAAAAGAAAAGTTCCTGTATCTTTTTTTTACATGGCCATTTCTCCACTGTCATAGTTAATTTGCCATTGGATACCAAATTTATCTGTTACTTGACCGTAGAGCTTGCTCCAGAAGGTTTCTTGCAGTTCCATAACAACTGTGCCGCCATCTTTTAATTGTTCATACCAAGATTTTAAATCATTCACATTTTTACTAATTAACGCAAGTGTAACATTGTCACCAACAGTATATGGCTGACCAGGGAAGTTATCTGAAAACATGACATTGCTTCCATCGATATTAAGGCGCGAGTGCATCACTAAATCCTTTGCTTCCTCTGGAAGTTGATATTCTGGACTTTGTGGTGATTGACCAAAAGTCATAATTTTTGGTGTTTCACAATTAAACACCTTTGCGTAAAATTCGACGGCTTCTCGGCAATTGCCATTAAAAACAAGATAAACATCTACAGACATCTCTTCACTCCTAAAAATTGTTATATGTACATATTTCATTTTATCCGATTTTTTTAATCATAGACAATTTTTCTTTCGAGTATATGGAAAGTGAAGAAAAAGAAGTAGATGTGTTAAAAAAGCAGTTTCGAAAAAGGGCTTCACCATTTATATAATATATTCTTTGGTAAGCGAAGTGCTCATCCTCCATATTTGTTCTACATTTTTGGAATTTATTGCGTAATTAGGGTAACTGTTTGAACCAAAGACATTCTTCAATTGGGTAAAGCCTTTTTCGGTTGTTGCTGGATGGACAATTTCTCTATTATGGTTGATAAGCTGCCCGGTCACATTTTTAAATTCATCCGAGGTGCAAATGTGAAAATAGGTGTTGGCCATGCCCGATGGTAGGGGGTTAGTGAGATTTTGTAGCTTGGCAAACACTTTCCAAAAGGAATTCATTTTGTCGATTGTCTCTTTTGATAGCTTTACACGGTTAATTTGAAGAGCATTCATTTTGATTCCCATGCTTTTATATTCTTCAGCCATTTTGAAGGTTAGCATCAGTAGCGCCATTTTTGAATCTCCATACATCTTATAGGTGCTATATGGTCTTGTGTCCTTGTGTTCTCCACGTAAATTGTCAAATTCGATCTTTCTTTTTGGGTCGAAGAAATTTTTGATATTTGTCGTACAGGCATGGAGGATTCTTGGATCTGAAGATTTGGCCAAATGATTGGCCAGTAATTGGGTCATTAAAAAAGGACCAAATGTGTTCGTTGCAAAAGATAATTCGATATGTTCGGGACTCAGTCTATATTCTTTTATTCCGTAATTTAAATAAGCAGCGTTATGTATCAGAATGTCCAGTCGTGGGTATTTTCCTTTAAAAACAGTGCAAAATGCATGAATCGAATCAAAAGAAGAAACATCAAGCTTCATTAAATCTACATTGGTATTTTTCGTGGTTTCAATAATATCTTTTTGGACAACAGAACTAATCTCCATATTGCGGCAACCCATAATCACATGATATCCCTCTGCAGCAAATTTAAGGGCTGCTGCTTTTCCAATCCCGGAATTTGCACCTGTAATTAGGACAATTTTATCCTTCATTACAAACCTCCTTTTTTACTTAGGTTTCTTTGAAATAGGTAATAAGTAATATGAAGATATTACCTTAAAGTATGAGAGAAAAATGTCGAAGTCAGGAATGAAAACCATATTATTAATCGACGAAAAGGTGGGTTAATTACTATTAATGTGTCGATTTTATGACAAAATTGGGATTCAAAATGAACAAAGAAAAAACGTAGTAAAATAGACTAGAGGCAAGGAATAGATCGAAATCTACCAATTGGGTAAGAGAGGAAGTAAGGGAAAAAATTGAGATCAAATAATAGATTTATTGCATTACTAATGATGTTATTTTTAATAAGTTTGGCAGGTTGTGGGAAGGATGAAATCATAACAAATGTAGGAGAGCTAGAGTTTACGCAAGCCTTAAAAATTCCAGAACTTGTCGAACCTACAATAGAAGCTGATGGTACAAAAAATTTCACATTAACCATGCAAACAGGAATAACAGAATTATTGCCAGGGAAAATGGCGGACACTTTTGGAATCAATGGTACCTATTTAGGTCCAACCGTTAGGGCTTCTCGCGGTGACAAGGTTTCTTTTGATATCGTAAATCAATTAGGGGAGACATCCACTTTACACTGGCACGGGATGAGGTTACCAGCTGTGATGGATGGAGGTCCGCACCAGATGATTGAGGCAGGGGAAACATGGACACCACATTGGACAATAGACCAACCATCTGCAACAACCTGGTATCACCCTCACTTACACGGGAAAACAGGACAGCATGTATATAAAGGACTTGCGGGAATGTTTATTATCGATGATGATGATTCCAAAAAGCTTCCTTCTGATTATGGTGTGGATGATATTCCACTTATTATACAAGATAAATTATTTACAAGTGATGGCCAAATGAAAGAGGATAACGAAGGGGTCTTTGGTACCCTTGGAGATGAAATACTTGTGAATGGAACGTATGACCCATATCTTGAAGTGACATCTAGTCAGGTTCGATTTCGTTTGCTAAATGGCTCAAATGCAAGAGCCTATCATTTTGGCTTTACTGATGGTCGATCTTTTAAGCTTGTCGCGAATGATGTTGGGCTCCTTCAAGAGCCAGTTTCTTTGGATCGTTTCATGTTAAGTCCAGGTGAGCGTGCAGAAATTGTTGTTGAATTTAAGCCAGGTGAGGAAACCATCCTCCATAGTTTTAGTGGAAATAATGGTATTGATAATGGGGAATTTGATTTGTTGAAGATTATTGCGGCTCCTGAATTAACTCCAGTCTCATCAATAGAAGGACAGCTTTCAACCGTTCCGCCAATCGAAGTTCCAAAGGATGCACCGGTTCGCCAATTTAAATTAACAATGGAAAACAAGATTAATGACAAAGTAATGGATATGAATCGAATTGACGAGGTTGTTCCTGCCGGTACAACAGAAATTTGGGAGATTAATAATTTTGGTTGGTCTCATAATTTCCATATTCATAATGCAGCTTTCCGAATTTTGGACATTAACGATAAGGAACCTTCTGAGTATGAAAGAGGTAGAAAGGACACAGTGTTTATTCCAAATGGATCAAAGGTAAGAATTGTTGTAGAGTTTGGTAACTTTCCAGACCCTCATGTCCCGTATATGTATCACTGCCATTTATTACGTCATGAAGACGACGGTATGATGGGGCAATTTCTACTAGTCGAACCAGGTACAGAATCACAGGTGCCAACCACATTGCCTGAAAGTGAAAATGCACACGATGATCATCATGAATAAAAAGGATTCATTTCTTATACAAAAATTGCTATTTAAAAATAAGAATCTTCAGATAATAATATTTTTTTATTATAATTTTTTTAAAAAAGAAAGTCCCTTTACTACCGGTATGGTAATAAAGGGACTTTTTTATTTATCAGCATATGTGATTAATATTATTGGTGAACAGGTGTTTTCTTACCTGCTTCATCGACACTTGTATCCCAATTGTTTCGGATGATATAGTCGAACGCACTTAGAGATGCAGTTGCACCTGATCCCATTGAAATGATGATTTGCTTATAAGGACTATTCGTACAGTCACCAGCAGCAAATACACCAGGGATAGACGTTGCACCATGGTTATCAACAACAATCTCACCCATTCGATTACGTTCGATTGTGTCACCAAGCCAATCCGTATTTGGTACAAGACCAATTTGAACAAACACACCTTGTAATTCAACATGATGTTCTTTTTTAGAATCACGGTCAACGTAAGAAATTCCATTTACTTTGTCAGTACCTGTAATTTCTGTCGTTTGAGCGTTCGTAATAACTGTTACATTCGGAAGACTGAATAGACGATCCTGAAGTACAGTGTCAGCCTTAAGCTCTGAATTAAATTCTAGAACTGTTACATGCTTCACAATACCTGCAAGGTCAATTGCAGCTTCAATACCTGAATTACCGCCACCGATAACTGCAACATCCTTACCTGCAAATAATGGACCATCACAATGTGGACAGTATGCTACACCTTTGTTCTTGAATTCCGCTTCACCTGGTACATTTACGTTACGCCAACGTGCACCAGTTGAAAGAATAACAGTTTTACTTTTTAGAACAGCTCCGTTTTCAAGCTCAATCTCAACGAAGTCTTTCTTTTCAATACGCTTCGCACGCTGTAGGTTCATCACATCAACATCGTATTCTTTAACATGTTCTTCTAGGCTTGCTGCAAGCTTAGGTCCTTCAGTACGCTTAACACTAATAAAGTTCTCAATGCCGAGCGTATCTAAAATCTGACCACCAAAGCGGTCAGCAACAAGACCTGTACGAATGCCTTTACGCGCTGCATAAACTGCTGCACTTGCACCTGCAGGTCCACCTCCAACAACAAGAACGTCGAATGGATCTTTTTCAGCAAACTCTGAAGCATCAGGAGCACTTCCAAGTTTCGAAAGGATTTCTTCTAATGACATACGACCGCTGCTGAATGCTTCACCATTTAAGAACACAGTTGGTACTGCCAAGATATCTTTACTTTCAACTTCCTCTTTAAAAGCGGCTCCGTCAACCATAGTATGTGTAATGCCAGGGTTGAGAACGCTCATTAAGTTGAGTGCTTGTACAACATCAGGACAGTTTTGGCAACTTAGGCTAATGTAAGATACAAAGTGATATTCGCCTTTAATGCTTTTTATTTGGTCAATCAGTTTTTGATCAACCTTTGGAGCTCTTCCACTTACTTGTAAAAGAGCCAACACTAATGATGTAAATTCGTGTCCGAGAGGAATACCAGCAAATGTTACTCCAGTATCTTCACCGATACGATTCACACTAAAGCTAGGTGTTCTTTCTAACTCAGACTGTTCAATCTTAATTTTAGGCGACATTGCTTTCAACTCATTAACGAGTGATAACATGTCCTTTGAAACCTTATCAGAACCTGCGCTGACTTTGAGTAGCACATCATTTTCTAAAAGTTGGAGATATTGGTTTAATTGTTGCTTAATGCCAGCATCTAGTACCATTTATCGCACCCCTTAAATTTTACCAACTAAGTCTAGGCTTGGTTTAAGTGTTTCGCTTCCTTCTTCCCATTTAGCTGGGCATACTTCACCTGGATTGTTACGTACATATTGTGCAGCTTTAATTTTGTTAACAAGTGTGCTTGCATCACGGCCAATACCGTCAGCATTAATTTCCATAGCTTGAACAACACCGTCTGGATCAATGATGAAAGTTCCGCGTTGTGCAAGGCCAGCTTCTTCGTCTAGTACGTCAAAGTTGCGAGAAATTGTTTGTGATGGGTCACCGATCATAACATACTCAAGTTTGCTAATTGCATCTGAGTGATCATGCCATGCTTTATGTGTGAAATGTGTATCTGTTGAAACAGAATATACTTCAGTACCTAATTCTTTTAGTGTTGCATATTGGTTTTGAAGATCTTCAAGCTCAGTTGGGCAAACGAATGTAAAATCTGCTGGGTAGAAGCAAACAACACTCCATTGTCCTTTTAGGTTTTCTTGAGAAACCTCGATAAATTCTCCAGTACCGCTATTGTAAGCCTGTGCTGTGAATGGTGATATTTCTTTTCCAATAATTGACATAATAAAATCCTCCAATATGGTTATATTTAAAAATAGATTATTAGTATTATGCACCAAAAATCTATAATTATTACTTGTTTATACTAATTATTATATAGATATTATTATTTATGTCAACGCAAATGCATAAATAATTATAACTAAATAGTATTTTACACAATAAAGACAAAAAAATTCTATTCCCATTCTTCCTCCAATATTATCATTTAGCAACATTGACATTGCAACGAATTTGATTCATAATATTCCTAATCATAAAATAAAAGGATCGTTATAGGTTTTATATATATAAGAAGTAATGATAGGGAATTAGTAAATAGTCCTCGGGTAAAAGAGAGTAAAATTCATCGGCTGAAAGATTTTACGACCCGCAATGCTATTGAACCTGTCCCTTGAACTGTTAGGCAAAACCTAACCGCCCGCCCGCGTTAAAGGTTTTCGAGTGGACCTAGAATAAACTTCTAGTGTCAATTAAGGTGGTACCACGAAAGGCAATGGTCTTTTCGTCCTTTTAATAGGGATGGAAGGGCCTTTTTTTATACCCTTTTTCATATTAATCTGGCGGTGAATGAAATGAAGAAAAAGCGAATTGTTGTCAAAATAGGGAGTAGTTCATTAACAAATCAAAATGGTGGTCTTAGTATTGAAAAGCTACGTGAGCATGTTGCTGCGATTGCTCGATTAAAGGAACTCGGGCATGATGTCATTCTCATTTCATCAGGTGCTGTGGCAGCTGGCTTTATGGATCTTGGTTATTCTTCCCGTCCAAAAACCGTAGCAGGTAAACAAGCAGCAGCTGCTGTGGGGCAGGGTTTACTATTAAGAGGGTATACAGAAGAATTTAAAAAACATAGGATTGTTGCTGCACAATTGCTGTTAACAAGGCAAAATTTCTTATACAAAGATCAATATAACAATGCAAATGCAACCTTATCTGAACTGTTAAAACGAAATGTTGTACCCATTATTAATGAAAATGATTCTGTGTCACTAGAAGAATTAAACTTCGGGGATAATGACATGTTATCAGCGCTCGTAAGTGGTCTTGTTCACGCGAATTTTTTAATTATTATTACAGATGTTAATGGCATCTATGATCAAAATCCACGAACACACTCGGATGCAAAAAGGTATAATTTCCTCGATGAAATTCATGATGAATTAGTAAGTGGTGCCTCTGGAGCAGGGTCTAAGGTAGGTACTGGAGGAATGAAATCAAAAATAGAGGCAGCACGTACAGCGCTTGGTCTTGGGGTTAAAGTGTTTATTGGCTCTGGTTCAGGTGAAGAAAAATTTGTTGATATTCTTGTAGGAAAAGGGGATGGAACTTATATTGGGGACTCTTCACGTCCTAGTATGAATACATCAAAGCAGTGGCTGGCCTTACATTCGATTCCAAGTGGGAAAATTGAAGTGGATCAGGGTGCTGCAACGGCTATTCTAAGACATGGTAAAAGCCTTCTCCCTGCAGGGGTGACGAATATTATTGGTAATTTTACTATGAATGACGTTGTTGAGGTTGTGAATGTAATGGGAGATATTATCGGAAAAGGAAAAGTGAATTTTTCTTCCGATCAATTAATAGAAATTAAGGGATTATCCAGTTCAAAGGCAATGGTTAAGGTAAATAGTGATCAAGGTGTTGTCATCCATAGAGATAATTGGGTAAGTCAAAAAGAGAGGAGAGTTAAATATGAGTGAGTTAATTGAAAAAGCGAAAAAGGCAAAAATAGCAGCTGCAACTCTAGCAAAAGCGACGACAGAACAAAAAAACAAGGCACTTTCGACGATTTCCGAGCAATTATTGAAAGAACAAGCATTTATATTAGAAGAAAATCATAAGGATTTACAAACTGGGAAAGAAAATGGGATGAGTGAATCCTTGCTTGACCGCTTAAAATTAAATGAACAGCGGATTCAAGATATGGCAGACGCCCTTATTCACTTAACAAAGCTTGAAGACCCAATAGGACAATTAATAGAGGAATGGGAGCGTCCAAATGGCCTAAAAATTGCCCAGGTTCGAGTTCCACTTGGGGTTATTGGAATGATTTATGAGGCAAGGCCAAATGTAACAGTTGATGCATCAAGTCTTTGTTTAAAAACAGGAAACTCCGTAGTGCTTCGAGGTAGTTCAACAGCGATTCATTCTAATAAGGCGATAGTAAAGGTAATCCAAGGTGCACTTGAATTAAGTAATCTACCGATTGAGACTGTACAATTATTAGAAGATACTAGTCGTGAGACAGCATCAGAAATGTTCAAACTAAATGAATATCTTGATGTATTAATTCCACGTGGTGGCGCAAAATTGATTCAGACAGTCGTTCAAAATTCAACCGTTCCGGTACTTGAAACAGGTGCAGGGAATTGTCATGTGTTTATTGATGAAACAGCTGACCCAAAAATGGCGATAGAGATTGCGATAAATGCGAAAGTCCAACGTCCATCTGTATGTAATGCGATTGAAAATGTTCTCGTGCAGAAGGATTGGGCATCCAACCATTTGCAGGAGTTAATAAACGCATTACAAGAACATGATGTTCAAATTCATGGTGATGAAGCAGTCCAGCAGGTAGGGAAGGGTGTCATACCTGCGCAAATGGGAGACTGGGGTACAGAATTTTTAGGGCTAGAGGTTACTGTAAAAGTGGTTGAGGACGTAGGCGAGGCTATTGCCCATATTAATCATTACGGAACAAAGCATTCAGAAGCAATTATTTCGGAATCAGTTGAAAGTGTAGAGCAATTTTTCACAGAAGTGGATGCAGCAGCTGTCTATCACAATGCATCCACTAGGTTCACAGATGGGTTTGAATTTGGATTCGGTGCTGAAATCGGGATTAGTACGCAAAAACTTCATGCACGTGGACCAATGGGGTTACCAGCACTTACATCTACCAAATATACGATTCGAGGAAATGGGCAAATAAGATAATTGAAAATGAAAGAGTAGGGGATGTTACTAAGAAATTTGGTAGCATTCCTTTTTTATTTTCGGATGTTTACAAAAGTGTTTACGTGTACACGAAAAGTAAACAGAATGTGTACAATTCCGTTTACTTGTTTACAAATCCGTATACATCCCGAAACGACAACATGTGTACACTTTTGTATTCGAAGTTTACAAATGTGTATACAAAAATCGACATGTTTACAGAGTGTTTACAGGTTTACAGTTATGTATCTTTTCGGCCAGAGTCATTGTAGAATCTAGTAATCTCTTATAACCTTTTAGTAAGTCAGTATACATAAAAATGCTCTACTAAATGAAAGGGATGATGTTTAAAATGTCTATGTCCAGAATTGCAGCAGTTGATGTTGGAAATGACTCAGTTAAAGCTATCTTTGGAGAGCTAGATTACGAATTAAATATACCTAATATAATCGCTAGAGACACTGAGGATCGTCCGGTGATTGGAATAGAAGAATTAAATAGTAAGGACCCACTGGAAGGAATTCATATTAAGGTTCATTCCCCTGCCCTAAAAGAAAATAATATGATCTATCGTGTTGGCCATTTGGCGACTAAGAGCGGCAGCGCGTCAGAATTGGACCCAGGAAGCAGCAAATCAGAAGAAGATCAAACATTGATTATGCTTTTTGCTACATTGGCCTTGGATGCTGTAAGAGAGGAAAACACATCTACGTTCCCTCGTTCCAAAAATGTGATTGATGCAAATTACACTCTCGGCACAGGTTTACCGCTTCGAGAAGTAAAGGAAGGCAAGGATGCAGGATACCGCTCGAAGCTAACAGGCTCTGTCCATCAGGTTGAATTTCTTGTGACACCAAGATACCAAGGACTAAAGGTAAACCTTAAATTCAATGAAGTAAAAATCTATCCAGAAGGCTTTGCCGCTTATATTAATCTCGTAATGGATCATAATCTGAAGGTTATTAATAAGGATTTAATTGATAAACGAATTTTAATTCAAGATATTGGTGGACTCTCTACTGATATTGCGGTGATTCGTAATCGAACTGTCGATGATGACAAAGCACAAGGCTTTAATCTTGGGGTGTCTGAATCATTGGAAGCGATTAGAGAGGAAATCCGCTCCAAGCATGGAGTAGAATTAGATAGTCGCCGTGATGTAGTCGATATAATTACAAGAAAGAATAATCGAAATCATATTATGGTAAAAGGAAGCCGGACAAGTGTTCATGATATAACAGATCGCATTCTACTTGAATTAGCCAAAAAGCAATATCGTTTACTACGCAATGTTTGGTTAAAAAACTCCCAAACAGAAATCTGTTACTTCGTTGGTGGCGGGTCCATTGTGTTAAAGGAATATATGAAAACATTAAATAATAATCTAGATGGCTATAATATTGAATTTTTCGAAGATGAAAAAGAGAGCATTTGGATGATGGCTAATGCTTATTATAAGCTCATCACTGACTATGTACGGAAGAATGAGAAGCAAAAAGTAACACAAGAGCCGGTGAAAAAATAAAAGATAAGGTGATCCTATGAAAAAGTCTACCTCAACTGAGGTGAAAAGGGGCCAAGCGATATCATTTCGCGTACCATCCGATACACCTGATCATTTATTAAAGCAACTACAAAAGTTGAAGGAAACAGAGCGCAGGAATTTTTCAAGCCAAATTGCTGAATTTGTCATGCAGGGCGTCGGCCAGTCCTATTCAAGGGAGCGGGAAGTCGTCACGGTTCCACTCCCTCATAAATTGAATAAATCCCAGAGGAATTGGCTAAAGCATGAGCACTCTGAGGCCCTTCTGGGCAGCATCATTTATCAGCTTTTAACGGATCCAGTTCGAGCAACCGCGCTACTGGCGTCATTAAATAGCAATTCCTTGGATCTGGATGAAGCTTTGTATCTTCAGGAGGAGGTTTCAGCGATTGAGCCACAAATTGCAGCTTCAAATGAGGAGGAAGAAATTACCTCAACTAATGCTGTAGATACCTTCGATGCTGATTTAAATAATTTTAACTGGGAAACGGCCAAGCAAGACGAACCGGTAGAAGAGGAAAAGGATCAAGATGAAGCAAATTTAGACAGCCTATTAGGGGATTTCCTTTCTGCAATGAATAAATAAACAAGCCAAGGCGCATTAGATTCAGTAGGGGCAGTTCCCCGTTACTTTAAGGTAGCGGAGGACTGCCCCTTTTAAATTTGTAAGGAGAAATGTATTATAGGTAAAAGTAGACACATTAGATAGGATGAGATCATGGGAACGGAATTGAATATTAAGGTAAAATCAAATCTAGTTAATAAGTATAGGGGAGGGTATCCTCTTATCACGAAACAAGTATTGAACCACACCGGTCAATTAGAAGAGGGCACAGTTATAAACCTTGTTGATGAAAATCATTCTTTTATCGGGAAGGGTTATTACGGGAAGCAAAATAAAGGGTACGGCTGGGTGCTTACGAGAAATAAAGATGAAAAAATTGATCAATCCTTTTTTGATAGGAAGATTAAAGCAGCATTAGATAAAAGAAAATCCTTTTTTAGAGATAAGGAAACGACCGCTTTTCGAGTCTTTAATGGAGAAGGAGACGGAATCGGAGGTTTCACCATTGATTATTTTGATGGCTATTACTTAATCAATTGGTATAGTGAAGGAATTTATACGTATTCCGATCATGTGGTTACCTCACTTAAAAACCTCATAGAGTACAAAGCGATATACCAGAAAAAAAGATTTCGTGCTGATGGAAAATTTATTGAGGAAGATGGATTTATAGCTGGTGAGAGAGGGCAATTTCCGATTCTTGTAAAAGAGAACGGGGTAAACTTTGCTGTCTATTTTAATGAAGAAGCGATGGTTGGAGTTTTTCTAGATCAGCGTGATGTGAGAAGAACCATTCGCGATAAGTATGCGAAAGGAAAAACTGTATTAAATACCTTCTCGTATACAGGGGCGTTTTCCGTTTTTGCGGCATTGGGTGGAGCGTCTAAGACAACGAGTGTTGATTTGGCTAACCGTAGTTTACCGAAGACGATTGAACAGTTTAGTGTAAATGGAATTGATTATGAAGCCCATGATATTATCGTTGAAGATGTTTTCCATTATTTTAAATATGCAGCTAAAAAGAATCTGAAATTTGATATGGTCATCCTTGACCCTCCAAGTTTTGCAAGGTCTAAGAAATTTACCTTCAGTGCCGAAAAAGACTATAAGAACCTCCTCAAGGAAGCAATTGCAATTACGGAGAATAACGGCGTCATTGTCGCATCAACAAATAGTGCATCATTTGACATGCCAAAATTCAAAGGATTTATTGATGCGGCATTTAAGGAAAGTAACAGTAAATATAAAATGGTAGAAGAATTTTCATTACCTCAGGATTTCCAAACGATTAAGCAGTTTAAGGAAGGAAACTACCTTAAGGTTGTGTTTATCAAAAAGCTAAATGGCTAGTGGAGGCCATCTAATAGATTATAAAAAAGGGATGGTTTATTTGCTTAGAAGCAGAGAAACCATCCTTTTTTTTATTGATTTGGCAATTGTATATCGATCAGTGTAAGTTCATTGTTAATATTCAATGCTTCACTCAATACATGCTCAAATTCATTCAGATGAGTAGGTCTTAATCCTCTTACCCCAAAGCCTTCAGCGAGCTTCAAGAAATCAGGATTTCCAAAGCTCGCTCCAAAGCTATTAGCGAACTTTTCCTCCATCATTTGTTCCTCTAATTTTAACGTCATATTATTTAACACAATTACGATAATCGATAAGCCTAGTCGTTTGGCAGTCTCTAATTCAGAAATATTCATTAACGCTCCTCCATCTCCAGTAATACAAATAACAGGAGAATCTGGTCTTGCTAATTTCGCGCCAATGGCACCAGGAAGGGCAATCCCCATTGATGCCAATCCATTGGAGATAATAAGCCCACCGGCTTGTTTTGGTTGGTATGTGCGAGCGATGGCTAGCTTATGTGCTCCAACATCAGAGACCATAATGGTCTTTTCTGTTGAATAAGATCCAATAACGGTTAACACATTCTCTATCGAAAGTGCCTGTTTACCCTTTAGGTCTACATTAATTTGATACGCCGTCTCAATTCGTTCTTTTAGATTTCCAGACGGAACCCATTGCTTAGATGGAAACTCTAGTTGAGTAAGTGCCTGTAAGGTTTCATTTAAATCTCCAACTAATTCTCCTGTAACAGGGTAGTATTCATCGATTTCAGCTGGGAGTGCACTGAGATGTAAAACAGGGCATTTCTTTTTATTCCAATCCTTAGGCGGCTTCTCAATTGTATCAAAACCAATGACAATCAATAAATCTGATTCATCTATTAAAGGTAAGGCTTCATCCTTTTTCATAAACCCAAATGTAAAATAATTAAGTGGATGTTCCTTTGGTAAAATTCCTTTTGCCATAAAACTATGAATAACAGGTGATTGTAGGTATTCTACGAAATTACGGAGATTTGCCACAGATTCCTGTCTTATTACCCCGTTTCCAACAATTACAACCGGATTTTTGCTCTGTTCTATTAAAGTTCGTGCAGCTTCAATTGCTTCTGTAGTAGGTTTAGATTTCGGAATAGGTGTAACCGGTATTGGCTGAGAGAAAGTCATTTCTGGTGCTAGATTCTCTGGTAATTCAATTAAGACAGCACCTGGCTTTTCCATTTGTGCTTCTCTAAACCCCTTGCGGATTATTTTAGGTATGGTTTTTGATTCCTTAATTTGAACGCTCCATTTTGTGGCGGGTTCAAACATTTTAACGATATCTAGATATTGGTGGGACTCTTTATGTTGACTTTCAAAGCCTGCTTGTCCTGTAATAGCGACAAGCGGAGAATGATCAAGAGTAGCACTTGATATTCCAGTCAAAAGATTTGTGGCACCCGGTCCTAGTGTCGCCAGGCATACACCAACCTTATTAGATAATCTTCCGTAGACGTCGGCCATAAAAGCGGCTCCTTGTTCATGACGTACATTTATATACGTAATTTGTTTTGATTTTGACAATGAATTCATGAGATCAAGAGTTTCTTTTCCCATGATGCCAAACACATACTCAACACCTTCGTTTTCTAAGCAGTGTACTATAACATCTGTTGCTTTCATTGGATTCTTCCTTTCAAATCTCATTTTTCCTATTTTCCCCCTATAATGAATTAAAAAACGGGTTTTTCTTCAACCTTACCTAGAATGTTGTAAAATGGGGATATGAAGTAAATTGTTGGAAGATGGAGGCGGTTTGAGTGGATTTTGTCGTGAACATGGAAGGGCTTGTTGAACAACTACATAGCAAGGATGTAAAAATAGTAGATTGCCGATTTGAATTAGGAAATCCAACCCAAGGAGAACAGCTTTATCAGGAAAGCCATATTCCAGGCGCATTTTATTTTGATTTAGAAAAGCAGTTGTCGGCACCTGCATTAGAGCATGGGGGAAGACATCCGCTACCAAATATGGAGCAGTTTAAGTATGAAATTGAGAAAGTGGGAATCAATAATTCAACAACAGTAATCGCCTATGACGGCGGCGAAGGTCAGTTTGCGTCTCGTTTTTGGTGGCTACTAACGTATCTTGGCCATGACAAGGTATATGTATTAAACGAGGGCTTTAAGGGGTGGATCGAAGCGGGATACCCGACGACAATGGAAGTACCGAAAGTAGAACCAGATTCATTTAAAGTAAATATTCGTGAAGACATGCTGGCTTCATATGAGGAAGTAAAGGAAATCGTTGAACAGGAGAAAAAGTCTCCTATCTTAATAGATTCAAGAGATGAAAGTCGCTACTTAGGGGAAGTCGAACCGATTGACCGTATTGCAGGTCATATTCCCGGGGCAATTAATAGGTGCTGGGTAGAAGGTATGGAGCAAGGTAGCTTTAAAAATAGCGACGAGCAGAAAAAGAGATTTACAGACCTTAACAAGGAAGATGAAATAATCGTTTATTGTGGCTCAGGTGTAACAGCGACCCCTAATTATATTGCTTTAAAAATGGCAGGGTTTAAAAATGTAAGACTATATGCGGGAAGCTATAGCGATTGGGTTTCTTATAAAGATAATCCAGTGGCAAAGGGGAAAGAGGCTTAAAATATTAGCAAGGAGAGTTGTTGACATGCGTGTACCATATGATGAATTGAAAAATGCATTTAAAAGGGTTCTTTTAAAAAGGGGATTTGAGGAGGAAATGGCGGAGACCGCTGCATCCATTATCGCTGATAACAGCCGTGATGGCGTCTATTCCCATGGATTGAATAGGTTTCCCTCTATTGTGAAGGCAATCGACGAGGGTGCGATTAAGCCAAACATGCACCCGAAAAAACAAAATGGTATTGGTGCGCTTGAGCAATGGGATGGGCAATTGGGGTTTGGTCCAATTAATGCGAGTATTGCGATGGAAAGAGCGATTGAATTAGCTGGAGAAAACGGCATCGGTTGTGTTGCGTTAAGTCATACGAACCACTGGCTTCGTGGTGGTACATATGGTTTGAAGGCCGCTGATGCCGGCTGTATCGGAATTTGCATGACAAACACATTTCCTAATATGCCACCTTGGGGTGGAACAGAAAAGCGAATCGGTAACAATCCTTTAATTCTATCCATCCCACAGAAAAATGGAGAACATGTTTTATTGGACATGGCACAGTCTCTATTTTCGTACGGGAAGTTGCAAACCTATTCGCTAGCAGGAGAGAAACTCCCATTTGATGGGGGATATGATGCAGAGGGGAATCTGACGAATGACCCAGATGCTATTTTAAACGGTGGTGAGGTTCTTCCAGCAGGTTTTTGGAAAGGCTCAGGGCTTTCGATCGCGATTGACATGGTGGTCTCAGCGTTATCGATTGGTAGATCAACATTTGATATGAGAATGGATGCAAGGGACGAAGGGATTTCACAATTATTTATTGCGATAAATCCAACTGCTTATGCGGGTGCAGATTATGCAGATGAATATATCAAGAATATGTCTGAATATATAAAGTCCTCAGCAAAAATGGACGGGGTTACGGATATACTTTATCCAGGTGAGAGAACAGCAAAAGAGCGTGAGGAAAATCTAAAAGAGGGAATTCCAGTAAATAAAGAGATCTGGGAAACAGTGAAAAAACTATAAGACGATTGGGCCTTTCCACTTTGGGGAGGCTATTTTTTGTGGTTATCGTACCAAATTTTGAATAAATCGGACAATGCTGGCAGTATATCGGAAAAACTTGAAAATATTTCGAACCAAATGTTTAATATATCGAACCAAAATCATCATATATCGGACAAAAGAAAAATTCCGTATAAATGCACAAAAAACAAACTAATATGATGGCGCTTACACTATTCATAAAGTATAATTCTAATAAAAGATTAACTTTATTCAGTTGTTAACTGAATAAAGTTAAAGCCTCCGGCGGATGCCACAGATTTTCAAAAGAAGTTTTTCGGGCAAGCTCGAAAAAAATCTGGGCGCAAATACGCCAAGGCGTATTTGATTGGCGGGTGATTAGTAGGTTGAAGAAGATAATAGTGGAAGACTTGGTTCGCAAGTTTTCGTTGAAGGTACTGGCTGGTGAAAGCCAGCTACAAAATACGATCACGCAATCTCGGGTGCATCGTCCAGGTCTAGAGTTCGTTGGCCATTTCGACTTTTTTCCTACAGAGCGGGTTCAAATTCTAGGGAAAAAGGAAGTTACATATTTACATAAGCTCACAAAAGAGGAACGTAGAATCCGGATTGGAAATATTGTACAATATCATCCTCCGTGTTTTATCGTCACATGTGGGGAAGAAGGGCTCACATATTTAACGCAGCATTGTGTGGAGCAAGGGATTCCGTTGTTGGTGACGAAAGATATTGAGGTAACTTCTGATTTTATCGTAAAATTGGACGCATATTTGATAAAGGAATTAGCTGAGGAAATTGCCGTACATGGAGTTTGTATGAATGTTTCTGGGATTGGAATTCTAATTCGTGGAAATTCAGGAGTAGGAAAAAGCGAGACAGCCCATACGTTAATCCGGAGAGGACACAGGCTCGTAGCGGATGATATCGTTGTTTTAAAAAAGCTAAGTCCACAAACCATCTTAGGGACACATGATGAAAAAACAAAAGAATTTTTGGCCCTCCGTAGTATTGGGCTATTAAATGTGGTTCGGATGTATGGAAGAAAAGCCTTTCAAGATGAAACACGGATTACCCTTGATATTCATTTAACGAAATGGGAAAAAGACGGCTTGTATAATGATTTGGAACAGGAAATCAACACAATGGAATATATGGGTGTTAAGATTCCTTCAATTGAAATCCAGCTACAGCCAGGTCGTGATGTAGCCGGGCTTATTGAAGCAGCGGCAAATAACTGGTATTTGAAACAGCAAGGATACAATGCAGCTGAAGAATTCATGAGCAGGATTGAAGCTGAAATTAATAATGAATAAAGGTAAAGCCTCCAAACAACAGATGCCAGACCCCTATTACATTAGTGGGAGTCTGGCACCGTAACTATGCTACTTTCTTAATGAGGACAAGAAAATATTTTGCGCAGCATTTACTCCAGCACCTGGCTCAAATTGATAACCAAAGTCCTGCAAACCTGCTTCCATTAGGGAAACTGCTTGAAGAATATCGCTAGGGAAGCAATAGCCCATATGTCCAAATCTGAAAATTTCACCTTGAAGATGGCCAAGACCACCAGCAAAATCAAGGTGATACTGCTTTTTTAAGTGTCCTAAATAGGCTGCCAAATCTAATCCTTCAGGTGCACGGATTGCGGTGATTGTTGGTGATGCATATTCATCACTCGTTAATAATTCAATTGATAAGGCTCTCATAGATTCCCGAACCATGTTTTTCATAACTTCATGTCGTTCAACTGTTTTCGAAAATCCACCTTCCTCCTCGATTAAATCGCACACAGCAGAAAGACCCATAATGAGCGAAATCGCTGGCGTATTAGGTGTCATTCCTTTTGCTGCCCACTCACGATAGCTTAATAGATTTAGATAATATGCAGTAGTATGATTTGCCTCTATCACTTTCCAGGCTCTATCACTTACAGCTAAAAGAGCAAGTCCAGGAGGAAGCATCATCGCTTTTTGTGAACCTGTTACCAATATGTCAATACCCCATTCGTCCATTTCAGCAGGGGCACCGCCAATACAGCTTACGCCATCAACGATAAAGAGGGCATCTGAATGGTTGTGTACCACTTCTGCTAATTCGTTGACAGGATTTAAAATTCCTGTTGAAGTTTCATTATATGTAGCAAAAACAGCCTTAATATTAGATAGCGGTTTCAAAAAATCAACCAGGTCTTCTTTGGTACAAGCTTCACCCCAATTTTTTGAAAGCTTATGTACAGTTAAGCCATATTTTTCACAAATTGAAACGAAATAATCGCCAAAGGCGCCTACTGTAATGACAACAACTTCATCTCCTGGGGAAACTGTATTTACCACAGCTGCTTCTAATGCTGCAGTTCCTCCTGAAGGAAGAAGCAATATATCTTGCTTAGTTCCGAAAACAGCTTTGACACGCCCGGTGGTTTCTTGATATAGCTTGACAAATTCTTCTGTGCGATGGCTAATCATGTCTTGGGCCATTGCCAGTTCCACTTTCCTAGGAATTGGAGTAGGTCCAGGATGTCTAAGAATATTTGGATACATAGTTTTTCCTCCATTTCACAATTTTCATAAGATTATTTCATCTAGATTCGATTATATCTTATTTTAATATATTTTTCATTATCATAAAAAACGGCAGATGACCCTTCCGTTTCAGTCCCCAGGAAACTGCTGCTGAGGTGAGGGTACCGCCAAGGTTTTCCTATGCCTCCTAGTGCGAGCCAGTCCTTTCTCTTTTGTGAAGGCGATTTCCGGTGCCTCTCACGAAGACTTCTAGATGGTTTGGTCGCTTAGAGGTAACAGCCGGTGCACTTGTTAAGGCTCCGCCGAGGTCTTCTTGTTAGATCCCCGCCAATGCTCTGCAAATCCATTCACTGCTTTTAGGGAATTGTCGGTTCCTAACCGGGAATGAAAAGAAAAATAGATGTAAAAAAGCGGTGACCTACAATAGGCCACCACTTGAAGATTAAGCGACGTACTCTTCTTTTTTAATATTAGTTGATTCATTCTTTGCATAATATTTTCCTTTTGTAACAATTGCTAAAATGATCGTTAGGATTGATGCAAGAATGCTTGCAAAAAACGCGGCTGTACTTTGTAAAAACGTCCCCATAAATCCTAGCGCGGCGACCGTTCCAAGGATACATGAAATTAATAGTGCGCCAACACCGACTGGGTTCCATTTATATAAGTACGCTTGTTTAGCCTCATAGTAACCCGGGCTAAGCTTTAATATTTTCTTAACGAAAACTGCATCTGTCACTAAAATAGATGCCCAAGATAATAGGAAGACTCCTTGGAAAGTCAAGACTGTACCAAGGTGATCGACAATATTACCAAGCATTAAGAAGATGGCCGATACTCCGGTTACAACGACCCAAAATCGTCTTCCGGGTTTAAAATGTAATGCGTTTTCAAAGAAGTTTGAAAGGGATAGTGAACCACTGTAAATGTTTGTAACGTTAATTCTAACTTGGGTAATCATTGTAAATAATGCTCCCCACATACCTAGAAGTGTAACGATGTACACACCAGGATTTGGTTCACCAAGACGAACACCGAACCAAATACCTAATCCGCCCATTACACCAAAACAGAAAATCTGTGGGATAAAGCCAATTGCAAAGATTCCGATTTTTACGTCTTTAGGCTTAAGAAAACGTGCATAGTCGGACGCAAGTAGGGGGGTTAATCCCATAATCCCGTGTTGCATACCGATACAAAGTAGAAGAGCAGTTCCTCCAACCTGAACATTTTCAGGCATATAGGTCCAGAAACTTCCATCGTATAAAGACGGTGTCATTGCTGCTACAATAATCGCGGCGATTAAAAAGACGCCAAATAGTGGTAAGGACCATTTTTGTAATTTGTCCAATTGTTTGATTCCAAACCAATTTAATGGAATGACGAGGATACCAAAGAATAGAATTAAAGCCCATTCAGGAATAATGGGTAAGAATTCATGGACTGCGGAAACAAGAATTAAACCTTCAAGTGCACAATACATGATGAAATTTGTGGCATAAATAATGGAGGTTAATGATGCGCCAATATAGCCGAACCCGCCACCCCTTGATAATAAATTGACGTTCATACCAGACTTTGCAGATAAGTACGCAATGAATGTTCCAAGAATACCGGCAACGATAATCGCATATATAGCGGAAATAATAGCGTTAATAGCACCAAATTGAAGAGCCATAACACTTCCCATTTGAAAATAAAATATAGCCGTTGCAATTCCGAATGTAATATTCGTTATACTTAACCAACTCATGTTTCTTTTGTTAAGTGGTACTCTATCCAAGGAATAATCATCACTCAACGCTTCGTTGCGATTTTGCTCCGATTGGATAACAGATCCCATCCTATCAACTCCCTTTTTTTAGTTTGTGAATAATTTCACAAATGTATTTCCTATAAAATAAATAGTAATGAACGGTTCGCTTAACCGATTATAAGTATATCAATAATAAAATAAAGGAATCAAATGCGATAATCCAACGTATTTGGTGATAATCCCTCTTTAGGGCGTTTCTAGTAGACATAATCTGCCGGTATCATAGAAATAGTACCAAATGCCGAATTATACACCCATTATGTCTATAAATATGCGCATTATGTTGCCTCGTAGATTATATTGCAATATTACATTTTAAAATTTTCGGATTTACTCGGCGAGGGTTTACATATTATTAATAAGTAATAATGATATAATTCCTCATAGAAAAATTTAAGTAAAATCTTCTGAAAAGTGTGTTAAAATTAATAGAGTCAAGCATACGTTATCATAGAGAGGAAAACTTTCGCAAAAATTTACCCAGCAATACATAATGTCTACTTATTAATAAGTAGACGCGAATAGCAGAAGGATTGGAGGAATAAAACTTGGCTGCTGGACTAATTATCATTTTACTACTCGTATTATTTTTACCTTTCGTTGTAAAACCAATTGAACGGAACTTAGAGCCTTTTTTATTTGTTATGGGCCTTCTAGCGGCACTCGTAAGTGGTGTCTTTAATTTAGAATTGTTCGTTCACGCTTTAAAAGACCCGATTTTTATCACGCTTGCGGTACTTATCGCGGGCTTGTTATTCAAATGGTTGAAGACGCCAATTGAAGGGGCAATTTTAAAAGTAAGTCACAAAATGGATATTCGACTATTTCTTGCAATCATTATTGTCGTATTAGGATTATTATCAAGTGTGATAACTGCCATTATTGCAGCTATCGTACTCGTCTCGATTGTAAGTACGTTAAGTTTGGATCGCAGAACTGAAATTCGGACTGTTATTTTAGCATGTTTTTCGATTGGGTTAGGTGCAGTGCTTACTCCAGTTGGGGAACCATTATCAACCATTACCACAAGTAAATTAAAAGAGGATTTCTTTTATCTCTTTGAATTGATTGGCGCTGAAGTTATTATTGCGGTTCTTTTGATAGGTGTTGTAGCATTATTCGCATTAAAGCCAAGTAAAGGTGGAGGCGGCTTACAAGGGGACAACCAGGCAGAAAGCTACTCTGAGATTATTATCCGTTCCTTTAAAATTTACTTGTTCGTAATGGGGCTAACTTTACTAGGTGCAGGTTATGAACCATTAGTAAATCAGTATTTACTACATTTACAACCAGGGGCTTTATACTGGATTAATATGATTTCAGCGGTTCTCGATAATGCCACACTAGCGGCTGCCGAAATTAGTCCATCCATGAGCACGGAAACTATTCGCTTCTTGCTACTAGGGCTAATCATTAGTGGTGGAATGCTAATCCCGGGAAATATTCCAAACATCATTTCAGCTAACAAACTTGGAATTACAAGTAAGGAATGGGCAGTATTTGGTGTACCATTTGGTTTAGTTATGATGGTCGTGTTCTTTATTTATTTGCTTATAATGGGGTAAAGAAAAGAGGAGAGCCACTTGCTTCGATTTCAAGTAAGTGGCTTTTTTGTATCTTATTTTGTTATTTTCCTCCCATTTTGACAAATGGAAGTAAAAGATACGGAACAGAGTCCAAATCCGTTTGCAATTGGGACAAAAGGATAGAAAAAAGAAGTGACAGAGTCAGAAAGTCATCTCCATTCGGACAGAGGAAAGGCAAAGATACGGAATAGAGTCCAAATCCGCTCGCCATTCAGACAGGAGAATAGAAAAAAGAAGAGACAGAGTCAGAAAGTCAGTCCCATTCGGACAGAGGAAAGGCAAAGCTTCGGAATAGAGTCCAAATCCGATCGCCATTCAGACAGGAGAATAGAAA
>NZ_JBALOQ010000056.1:2200-27745 GCF_036962705.1 Bacillus sp. JJ1562 | reverse complement strand
CAATATTTGCGTCACGTCCGGCGGATTTGCTTCTTCATTTTAATATTTGCGTCGCGGCCGGCAGATTTGCGTCCCAAACAAAGGATTTCCGTCTTGGCAGCAGGCACATTTCAATTAGGACATGTTTCTCTTGCGATAAGCATAAAATCATTGTATTATACAGTATTGGTTTAGATTATGGAGAAAAGGCTAAGTATTATAAAACAGCTTTTTTATAGAAAGGATTCGTAAAAAATGAAATTTGGTGCCCGCATGTTAAAAACGGGAATTGCCATTACCCTTGCATTAATGTTAGCGAAGCTTTTAGACTTGCCTTCGCCGGTATTTGCTGGAATTGCTGCTGTTTTTGCAATACAACCTTCGATATACCGCTCTTACTTGACGGTTATTGAACAGGTACAAGCGAATGTTATTGGTGCATTCTTTGCCATATTATTTGGAATGTATTTTGGCAATAATGCATTTATCATTGGACTTACTGTCGTTCTTGTCATCGCAATTAACCTGAGGTTTAAGATGGAAAAGACGATCTCAGTCGCAATTGTGACTGTCATCGCGATTATGGAAAGTCCAAGTGAACAGTTTTTTGAATTTGCAAGCCTACGATTTCTAGCAATCTTATTGGGGATTTTATCCGCATTTTTGGTGAATCTCGTTTTTCTCCCACCTAAATATGAGAAAAAACTATATGATGCAATTGTCGAGCAATGTGAGGAAATCTTTAAATGGGTGCGTGTTAGTACAAGACATGCCTCTGAATATAATACGCTAAAAGATGACATCGATAAAATTAAGGAAAACATTATACAGATTGACCAGTTATTTCTCCTTTATAAAGAAGAACGGAATTATTTTAAAAAGGTAGAATATGAAAAGTCTAGAAAGCTTGTTTTATTTCGTCAAATGATTGTTTGTACAAATCGGGCGTTGGACACACTTAAAAGGCTGCATAGACATGAAAATGAGCTACAGGAATTGCCAATCCCATTTCAACAATTATTTGTAAAAGAAATTGATGATCTCCTTCATTCACACGAGCAAATATTATTAAAATTTGTTGGTAAGGTTAAAGTTCAGGCTCCAGAAGAGTTAAAGCAGGATTTTGCATTTGATCGAAAAAAGGTAATTGATACCTTGTTCGCGCAACAAAAGCCAACGGATGAAGAAGATGAAGAAACCTGGTATCACCTGATGACACTAGTGTCAGCTATCTTCGAATACTCGGAACAGCTCGAACGATTAGATACTTTGGTAGAAAGCTTTCAAAATTTCCATAACGAAGTGATTGTGGAAGATAAAGATAGAGAATAGAAAAAGGCGCCAAACGCATTATCCTATGCAATTGGCACCTTTTTTTATTTCGAAACTATTAATAAATTGTTTGAAGCTCCTTATAATCTACAACCCCATCCTCTACAAGATGGCAAGCAACTTGGTAGTTCTCCCCATGGACGCTATGCAGCTTTGGTTCTTCCGATTTGCATCGGTCCATCGCGTATGGACAGCGTGTATGGAAGCGACAACCAGTTGGTGGGTCGATTGGTGATGGAACATCACCTTTTAAAATAATTCTCTCTCTTTTTTGATCAATATTCGTGCTTGGAATAGCTGATAAAAGAGCTCGTGTATAAGGATGCTGCGGGTTTTCAAATAGTGATTTTTTGTCACCAATTTCCACAATTTTACCTAGATACATAACGATAATTCGGTCTGAAATATGGCGAACAACACCTAAATCATGTGAAATAAATAAATAAGTTAGGTTAAATTTGCGCTGTAAATCCTTCAATAGATTTAATACCTGTGCTTGAATTGACACGTCAAGTGCAGAAACTGCTTCATCACAAACAATCAATTTAGGGTCTACTGACAATGCCCTTGCGATCCCAATTCGTTGTCGTTGACCTCCACTGAATTCATGTGGATATCGATCAATTTGATGAGAACCAATTCCTACAGTCTCAAGTAATTCCTTAATCTTTTGGCGTCTTTCTTTAGGAGGAACAACATTTTGGATAGCTAACGCCTCCTCCAAAATCTGACTAACCGTTTGTCTTGGGTTCAGAGATGCATAGGGATCTTGGAAAATAATTTGCAGGTCTTTACGTTTTTTACGCATCTCAGCCTTGTTTAATGAGAGTAAATCTTTTCCTTCAAAGCTGATTTCTCCCGCAAATGGGTTATCTAACCGAAGAATAGCCCTGCCTGTCGTCGATTTTCCACAACCGGATTCCCCTACAATACTTACTGTCTCTCCTTCAAACACTGAAAAACTAATATCATCAACTGCTTTAACATGATTTACTGTACGACCAAAGACTCCACCTTTTATTGGGAAGTATTGCTTTAGGTTTTTTACTTCTAATAATGGCTGTTTACTCATGTCCCGCACCTACTTCCTCTTGCTTCTCCCAGTGTTCTGTATACATCCAACAACGAACTTGGTCACCAGCTTCATTCGAATCTAAGCTTGGTAACTGTGAATGGCAGATCTCTCTAGCATGCGGGCAACGTGGAGCAAATCTACAACCTTTTGGTAATTCAAATGGACTTGGTACAGAACCCTCGATAACAGCTAAATCCCCTTCAAGATCTTCATCATGCTTCGGAATCGAATTTAGTAAACCAACTGTATAAGGATGCTTTGGTTTTGTAAAAAGTGTTTTTACATCGGCATATTCGACTACCTTTCCACAATACATAACCGCAACCTTATCACACATCTCGGCAACAACACCAAGATCATGTGTAATCATCATTAAAGATGTGCCAAGTTCACTTTGTAATTTTTTGATCAGTTCGAGAATCTGTGCTTGAATGGTCACGTCTAGTGCCGTAGTCGGCTCATCTGCAATGAGTAATTCTGGATTACAAGATAACGCAATCGCGATCATTACACGTTGTCTCATACCACCTGATAATTCAAATGGGTATTGGGTAGCACGTTTTTCTGGCGATGGAATCCCTACTAATCGGAGCATTTCCACAGCCTTTTCCCATGCCTTTTTCTTATTTAATTTTTGATGAATCCGAATCGATTCAGCAATCTGTTCTCCACAAGTTAATGTGGGATTTAACGATGTCATTGGCTCTTGGAATATCATAGAGATATTATTTCCACGAATCCCCATCATTTCTTTCTTACTCTTATCTATTAGACTTTCACCTTTAAAAAGGATTTCACCGCCAACAATTTTACCTATAGGTTCTTGTAGGAGACGGAGAATAGATAATGAGGTAATACTCTTTCCTGATCCGGATTCCCCAACAATACCAATTGATTTCCCTTTTTCAATTGAAAAATCAACCCCATCAACAGCCTTAACTTCCCCTTCGTCTGTGAAGAATGATGTACGTAAATCCTTTACCTCAAGGATTTTTTCAGAATTTGATATAGTCATAATTTTCACCGCCCTGCTTTTAATTCAAGTCTATACGTTTGTTTATTAAACGATATGTTATGTCTACTAAGAAATTGACCATTACAAAAAGTACGGCACAGACAAGGATTGTGCCTTGAACCATTGGGAAATCATGCGCACGGATAGAATCGATAATGAGACGTCCTAAACCGTTAATTGCGAATACTGTTTCCGTTACGATCGCTCCACCTAATAAACCACCAAATTGTAAACCTACTACGGTCACAACTGGTATTAAGGCATTGCGGAGAGCATGTTTATAGATTACTAATTTATCACTTACACCCTTAGCATAAGCGGTACGAATATAATCTTGGTTAATTACTTCAAGCATACTGGAACGAGTCATCCGAGCAATAATTGCAGCTCCTCCGGTTCCTAGAGTGATTGCTGGTAAGATCATATGCTGCCAAGTTCCCCATCCAGCAACTGGTAATACGCCTAAATTTACTGCGAATAAATAGATTAATAGAATTCCAAGCCAAAAGTTCGGCATCGACAATCCAAATAATGCGGCCACCATGACCGAAACATCAATAAATGAGTATTTTCTTGTAGCTGAGATAATTCCAGCCACTAACCCAAATAGTACGGATAATGCAGTTCCAATAACAGCAAGCTGAACTGTAATGGCAAAACGCTGATCGAAAATTTCACTTACTACATCACGGTTCGTTCTGATAGATGTACCTAAATCACCTTGAACCGCATTTCCTATATAGCGAAAATACTGTATATGCAATGGATCATTTAGCCCTAGATTTTCACGCATTTGTTCGACTTGCGCCGGATCAGCACCTTCGCCAGCCATAATCCGAGCAGGGTCACCAGGGATTAAGTGCATCATTAGAAATACGGCTAATGTTACACCAATCATTACTGGTATAATCTGTAATAGTCTTCTAAGTGTATAAATCAACAATTATAATCACCATCCTTTTATGTTATTTATTTGACTTCGGATCAAATGCGTCTCTTAATCCGTCTCCAAATAAGTTAAATCCAACCACTACTAACAAGATTGCAATTCCTGGAAATAAAGTAAGATGTGGCGCGTATGAAACATACGAACGACCTTCACTTAGCATTGTTCCCCACTCTGGTGTAGGCGGTTTTGTACCCATTCCAAGGAATGATAGAGCACTTGCAGTAATAATAGCAGACGCTATGTAAAGTGTAGCTTGGACGATGATTGGTGAGACTATATTTGGAAGTATATGCTTAAATATGATCCTAAAATCAGTCGCTCCCATTGCTTTTATAGCATCAATATATTCTAATTTCTTAACAGTTAATGTTGACCCTCGAACAATTCTAGCAAAGGTTGGAACAGCAAAAAAGGCAACTGCAATAATAACATTGGTGGTACTTGCCCCTAAAACACTTACAATAGCTAACGCTAATAATATCCCTGGAAATGCTAGAAAAACATCACAAATTCTCATAATCAATGAATCTACCCATCTACCATAATATCCGGAGACAATACCTAGAATAATACCAACGAATGCTCCTAAAATTGTTGATAATATTCCAACAGTTAGTGATATTCTAGCTCCAAATAAAATACGACTAAAAATATCACGACCTAAATCATCTGTTCCTAGCCAGTGTTCAGATGAAGGTGTCTGTAATTTATTTTTTATATCTGGTAAATTGGGGTCATGCGGTGCAATTAACGGGGCGAAAATTGCGAGAATTACAAATAGCAAAACAATAATTGCGCCGGCAATAGCCGCCTTGTTCTTTGATAGCTTTTTATAGAATGAAGACCAACGTGTTGGTCTAGTCTTTTGAACCTCTACAAAAGCTCCATTAGGTTGAAGCTGTGGTGAACCCATTCCTTTCTCATCCTTTCAGTAAACATAAATTTTGTAGTTTACTATAATTATTATTTCCACATGTTTTTCTATCATATCAAATTATTTATTTTTGTTACAATAGTTTATTTTCAGTATATATTATTGATTTAACGGATTAAACTAGTAAAAAAAGGTATTCTATTATAAAAACTCTGAATATACAAAATAAGGGAGTTATTATATTTACATAATATGTTAGTTATATTGCAAATTTTGCAACTAGACAAAAATTCCAGAAACTTTAATATTGCATATTTCTGATTCTTTGATTAATATAGAAATTTGTAGGCTAAGCTTACAAACCATCAAAGGGGGAATACACAAATGAAGACAAAGAAGAATCTATTTCTTGTGCTATTACTATCAATGGTTCTAGCACTTGCTGCTTGTGGCAGTGATAAATCTTCAAAAGAAGATGAGAAAGGTAACACTGATGCACCTGCTGAAGCAACTGAAGGTGGAGATTTAGTATATGTTACACCTGCAGACGCACCAACTCTTGACCCACATGGGGTAAACGATACAGCATCAAATAATGCAACATCACAAATTTATGAGCGTCTAACGGATTATGCGGAAGACGGAAGTGTTATTCCGATGTTAGCTACTGAATTTTCAGCAGTTGATGACACTACTTGGGAATTTAAACTACGCGAAGGTGTAAAATTCCATGATGGAACCGACTTTAATGCTGAGGCTGTAAAAGCGTCACTTGATCGTATTTTAGATCCAGAATTTGCTTCTCCAAAAATCGTTGTTGTTAACATGATTTCATCGGTTGAAGTAGTCGATGAGTACACGGTTCACATTAAAACTGAAAAGCCATTTGCTCCACTTCCAGCTCACTTAGCTCATAACGCTGGTTCAATCATTGCTCCTTCAGCAATCGAAGAGGAAAATAATGGTGGTAAAACAGTAAGTGAAAACCCAATTGGAACAGGTCCTTTCAAACTTGAAAAATGGAATACTGGAGACAGCATTCAATTCGCAAAAAATCAAGATTATTGGGGCGAGAAAGCAAAGGCAGATACTCTAACATTTAAGGTTGTTCCTGACCAATCAACTCGTGTTGCAATGTTAGAAACAGGTGAAGCTCACGCATTGTTACTTGGTTCTTCAGACGTTGCACGTGTTGAAGCAATGCAAGGGATCGAGCTTGATCGAGTAAGCAGTACTCGTATGGACTACCTAGGATTTAACATGCAAAAGGCACCTTTCGATAACGAAAAGGTTCGACAAGCGATTGCAATGGCAATTAACAAAGAGGATATTGTTGATGGTATCTTAGATGGACAAGGACTTGCAGCGATTGGTCCTCTAGCTCCGACAGTTGTAGGTAACTCTCAGGAATTAGAACCACTAGCATATGATGTTGAAGAAGCTAAAAAATTATTAGCTGAAGCTGGATTTGAAGATGGTTTCAAAACAAGTCTTCAAGTAAACACAGGTAATGCAGAGCGTGAAAATATTGCAAAATTAATCCAAGCTCAATTAGCACCAATTGGAATTGAAGTTGAAATTGATCTTATTGAGTGGGGAACATTCCTAGAGAAGACAGCTGTTGGTGAACATGAGTTATTCATTCTAGGATGGACTACAGTTACTGGTGATGCAGATTACGGTTTGTATGCACTATTCCACTCTAGTATGTTTGGTGAAGCAGGTAACCGTGCTTTCTATAAGAATGATAGAGTTGATGAATTATTAGATCTAGCTCGTACTGAAGCTGACCAAGAAAAACGTAATGTGGCGTATAAAGAAATCTCTGAAATTCTAATTAAAGAATCTCCAATGGTTTACTTACAACACCCTGACTTCGTTCATGGTATGAATGGTATCGATGGTCTATTTGTAAACTCTAGTGGTACTCCATTCTTTAAAGATGTAGTAATTACAAAATAATAAGAAATGTTTGTAGCACCAAGAAGGCATTGCAATTTATGCAATGCCTTCTTATTATTTTAGTTCTATTAATATTTATAACAGTGAACCTTTTATAGTGCAATCGCCTTTTCTTCAAACCAATGCTTAAGCTCTTTCTTCAATTCTATGTTATCACCATTAGATAACCATTCTATATATATTTGCTCTTCTTTCCCATTACTCAATTTAATTATAATGATATCATTTACCTGAACGACTCGTTCTACCTTATCAAATTGAATCATTTTCCTTGGAATGAGATTTCCTCTGTATATTGATAAATAGCGGCCTTCAATTATCAGATAGTCCTTTGTGGGTAATTTGAAATAGTAAATCGCCCTATATATTCCAACAATGATTGATACTATCAAGATAAAACTTAATATCGGATTAGTAAAATCGCCTACCTCAAAGGTTAAAAAGGAGTAAACACTTAGAATAGTAATTGTTAAGACATATATTATTGCAAATATACTTTCCCTAATCCATCTCTTATTCGAAACAAACCTATAACCCATAAATTTGCCGCCTCCTTTAGCCTCAATAAAACATTAACATAATATTCCAACAAATATAAACCTTATTTAATTTTACTAAAATAAGTCATATTTTAAATATAATAATATCATTTACTTGAAAACGGACTATAAGCCATGGATTGTTGTTTTTGAATCATAGTACCCACCCACATTGAACTGATTCAACAATTATACAATGAAAAAAGGTAATAATTTCTCAAATTCAGAGAAATTATTACCTTTTTAACTATGTTGGTTGGATCAGAAGGCACGAGACTCTTGCGGAAAAAACGTGGCCAGTTGAGACCCCGCAGGGGTGTGGCGTCGAGGAGGGTCCCTGACCGCCCGCGGAGAGCTAGTGCCTGCCGCGGAAATCAACACCAACTTTAGAAAGGGACTTTTTCAGTGCCCTCAACATGAGTAAACTTTTTTTTATTGCTTCATTTTTGGGTCAAGTGCATCCCTTAATCCGTCACCCATTAAATTAAATCCAAGCACTGTCAACATGATTGCGATGCCCGGAAAAATCATTGTCCACGGAGCCTGCGTTAAGTAATTCTTTGAATCTGCAAGCATCTTTCCCCATTCAGGATTTGGTGGTTGTGCTCCCATCCCTAGAAAACCAAGTGCAGCAGCTTCGATGATGGCTGTCGCAATTGCCAGTGACGCCTGGACGATTATCGGTGCCATACTATTTGGCAAAATATGATGAAATAATATTCTCCGATCCTTCATCCCAACTGCCCTAGCGGCGGTTATATATTCCTCTTCCTTAACACTTAACACCCTCGATCGAATCAGCCTTCCGAAGTTTGGTACATTGATAATCGCAATGGCAATCAGTGCATTACGCAGTGATGGTCCAAGAATTGCAACAATTGCTAGTGCAAGTAAAATACTTGGGAATGCTAGTAAAATATCAAACATACGGCTAATTAAGTTATCCACCCACCTGCCATAATAGCCTGCAAGGATTCCTAGCAAGCTTCCAACAATTGCTGAACCCATTACCGCAAAGAAGCCAACCCGTAATGAAATTCTAGCCCCGTAGATGATTCTTGATAATATATCTCTTCCAAAATCATCCGTTCCAAGCCAATGTTCACTGGATGGCGGCTGAAGTCGGTTTGCTAGATTTTTATCATCAATTCCTTGAGGAGCGATGATCGGTGCAAAAATGGCAAGAAGGATAAAAAAGACAACAATACAAGTCCCGACAAGGGCTAGTTTATTTTTTCGAAAGCTGCGCCACGCTTCCCTCCATGGTGACACAGCTCCATCACTTTTCTTCAAAGGTAGTTCCGTTTGTGCTGACTCTGCCATTCTTTAACCTCCTTCCTTTTTAACGATATTTAATTCGCGGATCGATAACCGCATATAAAAGGTCTACGATTAAATTAATAAAAACAAAGAAGGTGGCAACCACTAATATACCTGACTGAATCACAGGGTAGTCGCGGTAATTGATGGCTTCATAAATATATCGTCCAATTCCAGGCCAGCCAAAAATGGTTTCAGTTAGGATCGCTCCTCCAAGCAATAAACCGGTTTGTAAACCGATGACCGTTAAAACAGGGATAACTGCATTTTTCAAGGAGTGCTTGTACACGACCCAAAACATTTTCACTCCCTTTGCACGTGCCGTTCGTACAAAGTCAGACCGCATCACCTCAAGCATACTTGAACGAGTAATCCGTGCGATTATTGCCATTGGAATAGTTGCTAGCGCGATACTTGGGAGAACTAAATGCTTTAAAACAGTTACAAATTGATCGGTTCTTCCGTTTATTAATGTATCGATTAAATAGAGGCTTGTGACCGATTCAACTGGGTCCCTTACGTTTTCCCTGCCCGTAGTTGGCAGTAAATCTAGTTGCAATGCAAACGCCCATTGCTCCATTAAACCTAACCAAAAAATCGGCATGGAGACTCCGATTAAGGCAAGAATCATCGCAATATAATCAAACCATGAATTTTGAAACCATGCGCTTATGATGCCTGCGTTAACTCCTATTACAATTGCAATAATCATCGCAACAATGGTTAACTCGATTGTTGCTGCTAGATATGGCCAAATCTCTTCACTTATTGCTGTCTTAGTCCGGATTGATTCCCCTAAATCTCCAGTCAATAGCCCCTTTATATACTCGAAATATTGTATGTACAATGGTTGGTCGAGACCAAGCTTTGTTGTAAGGGCTGCGATCGACTCCGCTGTAGCCCGCTGGCCAAGCATGATTTGCGCCGGATTTCCCGGGACTAGATGAATAATCGAAAAGACAACTAGAGTCATGCCGATTAACACGGGAATGACCATTCCAATTCTCCGTAATGTATATACGAACAAGGTTATCACCTCTTTTGTTTAAAGGGTTAGACGTTAAAGAGGAGCAATAATACTCCCCTTTAACAAGTCTCAAATCTTATTCAAACTCAACCTTTGTTAAAATATCCGAACCAGTTGGGTGTGGTAGTAATCCTTTAAGATTTTTCTTACCTGCCAATAATGGAGTTGAGTGTACAAGTGGTGCCCATGGAGAATCCTCATGGATGATTTCTTGTGCCTTTTTATATAATTCATTACGCTGCTCTTGATCAGGTATGGTTTGGGCTTCAATCAAAATATCGTGAAGCTCATCATTGCTGTAATATGAATAGTTATTGCTTCCAATGCTGTCCTTATCTAGTAATGTATAGATAAAGTTATCTGGGTCACCATTGTCCCCTGTCCAACCTAGCATATATGCATCGAATTCACCTTTAGCTGCTTGCTCTAAATACGTCCCCCAATCAACAGATTTAATTTCTGCCTTCACACCAATTTCCGCAAAGCTTGATTGAATGACTTCTGCCACCTTCATTCCATCAGGCATATAAGGACGTGGTACAGGCATTGCCCATAGATCCATTTCAAAGCCATCCGGATAGCCTGCTTCAGTTAATAATTCCTTCGCTTTATCTAAATCATATGGATATGGGTCAATCTCATCATTGTAGCCTTCTAATGATGGTGGAAGTGGATTTTTTGCAGGCTCTGCAAGTCCACCATAAAATGCTGCAATAATTCCCTCTTTATCAATGGCATGGTGAAGTGCTTGACGAACAAGTTTATTATCAAATGGTGGTCTAGTAACTGTAAAACCTAAGTACCCAACGTTCATAGAAGGACGCTCAAATGTTTGCAGGTCTGGATTTCCTTTGATTTGTTCAAGGTCAGATGGGTTCACTCCATCCATTAAATCAATTTCACCAGCAAGCAAGGCATTTAAGCGAGCTGAGTTTTCAGGGATTGATCTAAAAATAATCTTGTCTAGCTTCGGAAAGCCCTCAATCCAATAATCAGGATTCTTTTCTATCGTAATTCTGTCATTTTCTTTCCATTCTACAAATTTGAAGGGACCCGTACCTACTGGGTTCTTCATAAAATTATCACCAAATTTATCAAGCGCAGCCGGGCTTGCGATCCCAAAAGGAGACATAGCTAGGTTCTTTAAAAAAGGTGCCTGTGGACGATTTAATGTGAATTTTACAGTAAATTCGTCTTCGGCTTTTACTTCTTTAATCACATGGCCTTCATCCCCTTTAAATCCACCAAACATGGTGTAGTAAGGGAATTGCTCTTCATCTCCATTCATCCAACGCTCGAAATTCTTAACCACTGCGTCTGCATTAAAATCGGTGCCATCATGAAATTTAACACCTTCACGTAGCTTCAACGTATATTCGAGACCATCTTCGGAAGGAGTCCATTCAGTTGCCAATCCTGGGTGCAATGTTGTATCTTGATCTCCATAGTTAATTAACGTTTCGAAGATATTCACCGTGACTTTGTAGGTTTCTCCTTCGGTCGTTGAAATCGGGTCTAAAGACACAGAATCTCCACCACGCCCGAATACAAGCTCGGTTTGGACTTCTGCTGATGGTGTTTCTCCTGTTGGTTTTTCTCCCTCATTCGGACTTTCATTTCCTTTTTTACTTCCTCCGTTACAGCCGACTAAAGCTGTTGATACTAGGAGTAGGAATAGAAGTGAAAGTAGTATGCCTTTCCTCTTAAACAAAGAAATTCCCCCTTATAGCATTTTTTATCATGAATGCTGCAAGTCTCTAATAGAGATGACAGGCAACAAAATGACCTTCTTCTACTTCCTTAAACTCAGGGCGTGTCGTTTTGCAAATTTCCATGCAACTCCGACATCTTGTGTGAAACGCACATCCTGCAGGTGGATTGGATGGGCTTGGAATCTCCCCGGTAAATCCAACAGTCTCTTTTTTATAATCTGGATCAGGTATTGGTACCGCTTCCATTAATGCGACTGTATATGGATGAAGAGGCTTATTGTAAAGCTTCTCGCTATCTGTCAATTCTATGATTCTTCCTAAATACATAACGCCCACTCTATCACTTATATGCCGCACTACCCCTAAATCATGTGCAATAAATATATAGGTCAGGCCATATTTCTCTTGCAAATCCTCCATGAGGTTTAGCACCTGTGATTGAATCGATACATCTAGTGCAGAAACAGGCTCGTCTGCAATAATTAAGGATGGATTGGTCATTAATGCCTTTGCTATACCAATGCGTTGACGCTGCCCTCCACTAAATTGGTGCGGATATCGCTTTGCATGATAACTGCTTAAACCGACAACCTCTAGCATTTCTTGTACTCTACGTTTTCTTTCCTTTTTATCGCCAATCCCATGAACAATTAGGGGTTCCTCTAGTATTTTTTCGACTGTATGTCTTGGATTAAGGGAAGCATATGGATCCTGAAAAATGATTTGCATGTCACGCCTTAGCTTTCTCATCTCAGAGGTTGATAGATTCGTAACATCCTTCTCATTAAATAGAACCTGGCCTTCCGTTGGATCCAAAAGGCGTAAAATCAGTCTTCCTGTTGTGGACTTTCCACATCCACTTTCCCCAACGATCCCAAGTGTTTCACCCTTATTGACAAAAAAGGAAAGCCCGTCAACTGCCTTAACATCTCCTACCTTTTTTCCAAACACACCACCGTTAATCGGAAAATACTTTTTTAAATTAAGGACTTGTAGTAAAGGTCGTGTCATGATTGCTTTCCTCCCTTCCAATTTGTAAAAAGCAGCGAACTCGATGGCCCTTATCGTCAACATCGTAAAGCTCAGGATTTTCTGTAAAGCAGCGTTCAAACGCAAACTCACATCGTTCTGCGAAACGACATCCTTGTGTAATCAAACCTGGCTTTGGGACATTGCCAGGAATCGAATAAAGCCGCTCATTTTTATTGCGGATATCGGGAACTGATTTTAATAAGCCTTTCGTATATGGGTGCTTTGGATTTTTAAAAATGTCCGATACTTTCCCTTCCTCCACAATCTTTCCGGCATACATAACAGCTACTCGTTCACAAATTTGGGCAACGACACCTAAATCATGGGTGATCAGCATAATGGCCGTATTCATTTCATCATTCAATTCCTTCATCAGCTTTAAAATTTGTGATTGGATTGTTACATCCAAAGCAGTTGTTGGCTCATCGGCAATTAATAGTTTTGGGTTGCAGGCCATTGCCATTGCAATCATTACTCTTTGCCGCATGCCACCAGATAGTTGATGGGGGTATTCATTCATCAATTCTTCAGGGCGTGGAAGTCCGACCCGTTTCATGATTTCAATTGCTCTTGCACGAGATTTTTTCTTGTCCCATTTCATATGAATCTTAATTCCCTCTACCATCTGGTCACCAATCGTAAATAGAGGATTTAGGGATGTCATCGGCTCCTGAAATATCATTGCAATGTCATTCCCTCTGATTTGGCGCATCTGTTTCTCAGAAAAATGAACGAGATTTTGACCATTAAAAACTATTTCGCCTCCGACGATTCTCCCTGGAGGAGTAGGAACTAGTCCCATTATCGATAAAGATGTGACGCTTTTTCCGCAGCCTGATTCTCCGACTACTCCTAATATCTCGCCTTCGTTTATATGAAAGTCAATATGGTCAACTGCTGGTATTTCTCCTTCATCCGTAAAGAAGGAGGTACGGAGGCCCTTTACATCGATTATTTTTTCACCCATCAATCACACCTGCCTTTACAAGAAGTATTATTAAAAAGTTGTCTCAATTATTACCTCAATGTAAAAAAAGGCAACGAGATTCGAAGGAAATATTCTGCTAATATACGACAGCATTTCCCTGGAAATAGCAAAAAACATTTTTTCTGTTGTGAAATTTTTCTGATTAGAACATAAAAAAAGACACGGAATTTTGATTTCCGTGTCTTTTGACCTCTTTAATTGTCGAGCTGTTGAACCTGAAACAGATCGTAATAATGTCCTTTTTTGTTCATTAATTCTGCATGTGTTCCGATTTCTACAATTTCCCCATGTTCAATGAGGACAATTTTGTCGGCATGTGTAATGGTTGATAATCGGTGCGCGACGATGAAGGTTGTTCTATTTTTTGCAAGCACCTCTAGTGATTCCTGAATTAGATGCTCACTTTCAAGGTCCAATGCAGAAGTCGCTTCATCCCAAATTAGTAATGGTGGATTTTTTAAAAATACACGCGCAATTGCAATCCTTTGTTTTTGACCACCTGACAGCTTTACGCCTCTTTCCCCTACTTTTGTATCATAGCCTTTTGGGAGATTTCCAATAAACTCATGTGCATTTGCTGCTTTCGCTGCTTCAATAATTTCTTCATCACTTGCGCCTGGTTTACCAAGCAGAATATTATCTTTTACTGATTCACTGAACAAAAAGGTATCTTGATGTACCATTCCGATTTTATCACGGAGGCTTCTAGCCTTATAGGAGCGTATATCTGTCCCATCTAATAGAATCCTTCCTTCTGTCACATCATAAAACCTTGGAATTAAACTAACGAGTGTTGATTTTCCTCCACCACTCATGCCAACTAAGGCGACGGTTTCCCCGCTTTTAATATCTAAATTGATATTTTTCAATACGATTTGATCATCGTCATCATCCCCATATGAGAATGAGACATTTTCAAACTTCATATTCCCAGCTACATTTTTACATTCAACCGCATTTGGCCCGTCGACGATATCATATTTTTCATCGATAAATTCAAATACACGGTCCATTGACGCAAGTGCCTGTGTTAATGTTGTCGAAGAGTTCACGAGTCGTCTTAACGGATTATAGAGTCGGTCTATATAGGCAACGAACGCAACTAACGTACCGACTGTTAGATCCTCTTGAATTACCTGATATCCAGCAAACCCAATCACAAGAAGAGGAGCGATATCGGTAATTGTATTTACGACTGCAAAGGTCTTCGCATTCCAGTTTGTATGGTCTAATGCCTTCTGGAGAAAATTGCTGTTTTGCTTGTCAAAAAGCTTTTGTTCATGGTCTTCAATCGCAAAGCTTCGGATAACAGGAATCCCTTGGACCCGTTCATGAAGATATCCCTGAACCTCTGCTAACGCCTGGGAGCGAGCCCGTGTAAGATTGCGTAGCCTTCCATAAAAATACTTAATTGAAAATCCATAGAGTGGGAATAGAATAATCGACACAATCGTTAATGGAATATCTAGTGTCAGCATAATCCCAATTGCGATAACGATGGTAAAAAGATCGAGCCACAAGTTCATCAAACCGGTTATAACAAAGGTTTTCGTTTGTTCGACATCATGAATAACCCTTGAAATCACTTCCCCCGCTCTTGTGTTGGCATAATACCGAAGACTCAGCTTTTGAATATGGTCAAAAAGCTGGTCCCGAATATCATAAAGAATTTTACTGCCGACCCATTGTGCATAATATTGACGATAGTATTCAACAGGTGGTCGCAGTACAAGAAAAATGAAAAGCATGATTCCCATTGCTAGAAAAAGCTTTGAGAGCTTTTCATCCTGCGCTAAATCTGCTGCGATGACATCATCCAATACATATTTCAGCAATAATGGAGTGAGCATCGGAATTGAAAATTTAACAATACCAATGATAATCGTAATAAAAATTTGAAACCGGTATGGCTTCACGAATTTCATATAACGTCTAGTACTCCCCAAACCCCTGACCTTCCTTCATGTTGTATTGCTTTAAAAATTTGAAAACCTGTTGCTAGTTTCAACAGGTTTAAGTGAAAATGTGAAATTCTTAACTTCGATAGGTTAAGTAGCGCTCATACCAGATATCAATAAAATCTGGTGCGAATGGACCTTTTCGTCCACGAATCCATTGGATAAGCTTGTCTACATTATTTTTTAAAATCATATCGATTACATCAGGATAATTCATTTCACGTCGATGTTTTTCATACTCATCCTCGTCTAATAGGATAAATGTCATATCCGGAAATACCTTAATATCCAAATCATAATCAATATATTTTAATGCTTCGTCATCGGAAATGAATGGTGAACTGATATTGCAATAGTAATACACTCCATCTTCACGAATCATCCCGATAATATTAAACCAATGGCGCGCATGAAAATAACATATAGCCGGTTCACGTGTAATCCAAGTACGACCGTCGGATTCTGTCACGGTTGTGCGATCATTCCCGCCAATTACAAGGCTCTGTGTTCCTTTTAGCACTCTCGTTTCTTCCCAAACACGGTGAATATGGCCATTATGTTTATAGCTATGGATTTGTATTTTGTCTCCTTCCATGGGAATACCCATTCTCTCTCCCTACTTTCACTTTTGGGCAGCTTTGTCTTATACATTTCAAAATTTTTACAAAATCTGATGTAGTTTTTGTGCTTTATACAAAAGGTTAATGTGAAAACTCCCATATCGAAAGTATAAAAACAAAGAAAAACCTTTTTCTATTATTATAACGGTTCAACTAGTATTTTAAAACAAAAGAGCCATCGGAAATTTTCGATGACTCCTTTACTCTAAGCAAATACGCCTTGGCGTATTTGCGCCCAGATTTTTTCGAGCATGCTCGAAAAGCTTCCTTTTAAGATCTGTGGCATCCGCCGGAGGCGTTAAATTATTCAGTTGGGCTATAGTCCCGACTGAATAATTTTACACAGTTTGATGCATTTTGCCCTGATAGGATTGGATGACTTCTTCGGTTTGTTTTTGGAATAAGTCATGAATTTGCACAAGTTCTTCCTGCATACGCTTAATCTCTTCTTGTATCGTTTCGAGCTCTGTTTCTTTTTGAAGTTCTAAAATTTGAGTCTCAAGTTCCTGGCATCTTTCAATTTCGGATTGAATGAAAAGGAGCTTATCCATTGTTTTTAACTGTTCACCAACAAGGTCATTAAAATTGCTCATCTTGATATCCTCCTAATTGTCCATCAAATGCGCCTTGGCGTATTTGCGCCCGATTTTTTTCGAGCACTTGCTCGAAAAATTTCCTCTGAAAAATCGTGGCATCCGCCGGAGGCTTCAACTTTATTCTTCTGGGTTAAAACCACGGAAGAATAAAGTTGAACCATCATTATTGTTATAACCTATTATTTCTGTAAATAGACTCAATTTCCTTTGTCTTTGTATGTAGAGAAATAGGAGGTTTTGTCAAATCTAGTTTATGAAAGACTTTTCGGGGGTGCTTTCTGTTCGGAACGTACTTCATTCAGCTTATGAAAGATTTTTTGGGAGTGTTTTCTGTTCGGAATGTACTTCATACAGCTTATGAAAGACTTTTCGAGAGTGTTTTCTGTTCGGAATGTACTTCATACAGCTTATGAAAGACTTTTCGGGAGTGCTTTCTGTTCGGAATGTACTTCATACAACTTATGAAAGACTTTTTGGGAGTGCTTTCTATTCGGAATGGCCTTCATCCGGCTTATGAAATACTTTTCGACCCAGATCTCGCATCCTAATGTCCTTCATCCGAATTTCAACTAAACGTCCGAAAATGAAAAACACTTCCATTGAATGAACTGGAAGTGTTTTTGTATTAAGTATTAAATATCTTGTTTATGTTAGCCTTGTCCTTTGTTAGACTGAGACTGTTGGTTTTGTTGTCTTACTTCTTGAGCGTTTGTTTCGCTTCCAAACTCAGTACCGAATTGACCAGCACTACCTTGAGATTGAGCGTTTTGTTGTCTTACTTCTTGAGCATTTGTTTCGCTAGCAAACTCAGTACCGAATTGACCAGCACCACCTTGAGATTGAGCGTTTTGTTGTGCAACTTGCTGAATATTTGTTCCAGCTGAAGATTTGTTTGGTTGTTTAGCCATTGTTATCACCTCCACGACCATTAATTTGTCCAAGAAGCAAATTTAATATCCAAAAAAATATTATGATTTTAGAGGATAATTTTTCATCAATTGGATAATATTATTAATTGAACAAATTGAATATTTAAGGAGGGTAATTGAAGATGTATGCTGGCCGTGACATGACTCATTTATCAATGATCCCAAAAAATGAATGGAAGGAAAGCGAGCTTGCTTTTTTCCACCATTCCTTTCAACAAATTGTTCCATATTTAAATACGGAGGGTCAATCCCTTCACCGCGAAATTGTCCAAGAAATTGAAGCCAGAGGCGGTTTCCATCGTAACCATGACTATAAGAGTGATATTAGGTTGTCGTATGACTAAAAGAAAAGCGCAAGGCGTCCTTCTATCGGCGACAAGCACAAGGCAAGCGCTGACAGAAGGCGCATTTTGCCTTCAGAAGTGATTGGCTTAGACAAGAGAGCCGTTGGCGCATGGAGCCAGACATTAACGTATGAACAAAAAAGGAGCTTTCTCACCTGTGGAGAAAGCTTTTTAATATTTTTTGATGGGAAACTGGGAATGTAAACTCCTCCAATTCCTCTAAACTAACAAGTTTTAAATCGTCTTTTTCATCCATGGAGCCTTCTATATGCCCTTCAAAAACAGTGATATTCCATATTAAATGGGAAAACACATGCTGAATGGTTGTATATGCTTGTCCAATTTTTGCATCGACTTCATATTCCATTTTTATAAATTCACTAAGCTGTTCCTTTGGAGCTTGAAGGTCTAATATCGTTTCGTGGTTTGGAAACTCCCATAGATTTGCTAAAAGTCCTTTTTCTGGACGTTTATGAATTAAAAATCGTCCCTCTTTGTCCTGAAGAACTACTGCTGCCATTGAAACGGCGGTGGGGGCCTTTTTCTTACTTTTTACAGGGAGTTCTTTTTGGACACCCTCTGCATAAGCTCTGCAATGCTCCCGAACCGGACATAATAAGCACGCCGGGTTTCCAGGAACACAAATTAATGCTCCTAATTCCATTAACGCCTGATTAAAAGCAGATGGATTTTCTTTTGAAATTATTTCTCTAACAATGGCTTCAAACAGTTGACGGGTTTTGGGTTTAGCGATATCATCCCAAACGGATATTATCCTAGAAAGAACACGCATCACGTTGCCGTCGACGGCAGGCTCTGGAATTCCATATGCAATGCTTAGTATGGCACCAGTTGTATAGGGTCCGACACCTTTTAGACTTGAAATTTCCCGGGGGGTATTTGGAACCTTGCCATCATATGTTTCTGCTACTTCTTTAACTGCTGCATGAAGGTTTCTCACTCGAGAGTAGTAGCCCAAGCCTTCCCAAGCCTTGAGTACTTTTTCTTGTTCGGCTTCAGCAAGAGCCTCGATTGTCGGAAACTTAGAAACGAAATTCTCAAAGTATGGAATTACAGTATCGACTCTAGTTTGCTGGAGCATGATTTCAGAAACCCATACTTTATATGGATCCTGATCCTGCCTCCAAGGAAGATCCCTTTGTTCTTTTTCAAACCACTCAATTAAATCCTTTTGAAAATCATTTATCGAAAAGTTTTCTAACATTTTCATTACTTTTTACCATTCCCTCTCCCAAGGTGTTATTATTAATCAAATACGCTTTGGCGTATTTGCGCCCAGATTTTTTCGAGCTTGTCTCGAAATGTTTCCTTTGAAAATCTGTGGCATCCGCCGGAGGCTTTATCAATATTCAGCTGAATATTGATAAAATAATTTATCTAAAAAATATGATTGTTGGTTACATTAATCTTAGGTACGTATGGAAAAGGAGGTCCCATTTTTGGATACAGGTACACATGTCGTTATGGGTCTAGCTCTAGGTGGCATTGCCACTCTTGACCCGGTTGTTACAGTTAACCCCGCTACTACTACAGCTGTTATCTTTGGAACGCTAATTGGTTCACAGGCACCAGACCTTGATACCATACTTAAATTGCGGAACAATGCTCATTATATAAAAAATCACCGTGGAATTACACATTCCATTCCGGCCGTGTTATTGTGGCCGATTTTAATCACAGGGGCTCTGTTTTTATTTTTCCCTGATGCAAATTTATTACATCTTTGGATGTGGACATTTATTGGTGTCATCCTCCATGTGTTTGTCGATATCTTTAATGCATATGGAACACAAGCATTACGTCCCTTTTCACATAAATGGGTAGCTCTAGGCGTCATCAATACATTTGATCCATTTATTTTCCTGATTCATCTAGCAGGGATTATTGTTTGGAAGCTTGGCTTACATCCGGGAATTACTTTCTTTTCGGTCTATGCCATCCTTTTTGTCTATTATATCATCCGGTTCCAAATGCGAAATAAGGTTGAAGCTGCAGTTCGGGCGAGACTCGATGACGATATCAAAGAAATCATCATTTCGCCAACCTATCGCTTTAATCAATGGCATATTGCTGTCGTGACTGAAAGATATTTTTATGTCGCACGCGCTAAAAATAATGAAATCATTATACACGATCAATTTGCAAAACGCCCTATTCCCGATACACCGGTTATTAATGCTGCTAGAAAAGATAAGAACTTGGCTGCATTTCTTCACTTCTCTCCTGTTTATCGCTGGGAAATCGACGAGTATGATGACCATTACGAGGTACGTTTTATTGATCTTCGTTATCGTAGCAAAGGACATTATCCATTTGTCGCGGTCGTTCAGTTGGACCTTGATTTAAACATTATAACATCCTATACAGGCTGGATTTTTAGTGAAGAAAAGCTTCGTAAAAAACTGGAGCTCATTCCAAGCTAACCAATTTTCCCCATAACAAACTTTGTTAACTTTATTCAGCGGAAGTCCCCTACTTTAATATGGTAGGGGATACTTTTTTTGTGCTCCCAACATTGACTGAATGTTAAAGCCTCCGGCGGATGCCACAGATTTTCAAAGGAAACTTTTCGAGCATGCTCGAAAAAATCTGGGCGCAAATACGCCAGTGCGTATTTGATTATGATTTCCATTAATTCACGTTGTCCATTTTACATGTTAAGAAGGGAAGTTCTCCATACTAGTAATACGTGTTTAAAGGCGTGAAATCCCTTTTTACACGATGTCCAATTTTGCTTTTATAGGAGGTATTCGCATGCGGAACAAAGAACGAGGATTCCCAAATCAAAATAGCAATAAATTTGAGGGTGAACCTAGAGCAAAGGCAGAATACGCTTCAAAAAGAGCAGATGGTTCCATTAACACACATCCACAGGAGCGAATGAAGGCTTCAAGTGAACGAACCGATTTTTAAAACAGTAATTTTTAAGATCAAAGACTAAGAACGCCACATCCTGATGTCTTCGTCTTTGTGACCCACATCGTGTGGGCCTAAAAATCGAATCGAGTACAACTTGGAGGTGCGTGTAATGGGTAAAAAAGGTTATAAACGAAATGAATACAACAATCCTTTCCAACAAGCATGGGCTAATCCGAAACATGCGTGGGCACAAGTGAATGGAGAAACAAGACTGACCCAAAACCTCATCATATTAGAGCGTGAGACTAGAAAACGCTCCTAATAAGAAAAACCAGAGAGATCTCCCTCTCTGGTTTTTTACTCTCTAATCAATAATGAAATCGGTAATGCCTCTTCTGTGTCCTCTTGCCCGATACGATGACCCCAAGCAAATACTCCGTTTATATAGTTAATTTTAAAATGACTTCCAGGATCGCCATCAATTTCATATGTTTCACCTTGTTTAAAATCCTTAGGATTAAGCATATACGCCTTTGCCATCGATGCTTTTCGCTCAAGTACAGCAAGCTCATTTACAATCCCGAGCTGTTCTGCTTTTCGTGCCTGTTCTTTTAGATGAGCGATTTCCTGTCTTAATTCAAATTCTGTCATTTGGCTATATCGTTTTTCTTGCATCTTTAGTTCTCTCCATCCTTTATGTATTCGATGAATTTGTCAATCATATCTAAGTCAAAGCCTTTTCGAAAAAGGGCTTGCTTCATCTTTTGTTCATATTCCCATCCATCCAATTTTTCATATTTACGATGGGCTTTTATACCATGATGCTGGAGAGCTTCCCACTCTTCATCAGTATCCTTCTCGGTTGATGCTTCTTCCATGGCGATTTGGATTACATCCCATGTATACCCTTTCCTTTGAAGGGTTTGCTCAAGCTTTTGTTTCGTTTGGCGCTCTGAAACTTTATTGTTTTTTGGCATTGTTTTTGCAATCAACTTAATCGCTTTTTCGATTTGCTCGTCCAACGTAAAAAGCGCAAGACTTTGCATTAGTATGTCCTGTTCAATTCCTTTTTCAAATAATTCTTGTTTGATAACCTCAGGACCCTTTGATGTTGTATTGATTTGCGTTTGAACATATGCCTTTGCAAAATCCTCGTCATTTATATATTTGTATTCAGCAAGCTTATGAATCACATCTGGAATAATTGGGTCATCTACTTCTTTTTTCTTAAGATAATCGATGACTTCCTTCTTCGATCGCATTCTATATGATAAAAAATTCAGCGCTAAATTAAAGGCCTTCTTTACTTCATCTTCAAATTGGATTTCCGTAATATCAAGATCGTCCAGTTCCATTCCTTTTTTCAGCTGAAAGGAAATTAATATATCTAGATCAACGCTAAAGGCATATTCCTCGCCCTTGCCTTTCCCGTAATCAAGAAATATATTAAATCGTTCTGTGTTTTTCTTTTGAGTTGTGATTTTCGCTATTATCGCCATATGATAACACCTCACTTTAATAGTAGCACAAGATTTTTGAAGGATATATGGAAAACTTATTGAATTATGTAGGAAAAGAGATGGAAAGGACGAAAAGCATGAAGATTGCAATTGCAGGTGGAACAGGCTTTGTCGGGAAAAAGCTAACGGATTATCTTTTAGGTCAAAATCATGAGGTGTTTATTTTAACGAGAAATGCAGCCAAAACAAGTCATCACTCCAGTCTCCATTTTGTAGAGTGGCTAAAGACAAATAGCACTCCGGAAATTGAGCTTCAGGATGTTGATGCAATCATTAACCTGGCGGGAGAATCGTTGAACAGTGGGAGATGGACGGAAGCTCGTAAAAAACGAATTTTAGAAAGCCGATTGATCGCTACAAAGGAAATAGTACGCATTATCACTTCGTTGCCGAAAAAACCGAAAGTGTTATTGAATGCAAGTGCAATCGGAATTTATGGAACCTCTGAGCGCGACACCTTTACGGAAGAAGTTGCTCAGATTGGAAATGACTTTCTCGCGAATACGGTTTCTGCCTGGGAGCAGGAAGCTAACAAAGCTGCTGACCTGGGTGTTCGGACTTGTTACTTTCGACTTGGAGTTGTGCTAGGGGATGATGGTGGTGCCCTAACACGTATGGTTCTTCCTTATAAGTTTTTCATCGGCGGTACGATTGGTTCTGGAAAGCAGTGGCTGTCTTGGATTCATATTGATGATGTGATTCAAGGGATTGATTTTCTTTTACATCACGAAACCGTGAGTGGACCTGTTAATTTCACTGCACCAAATCCAATGAGAATGAAGGAGTTTGGTCAAACTACTGGAATCGTTCTTAATCGTCCTCATTGGCTCCCAGTACCCAGATTTGCCCTACAGCTTTTACTCGGAGAAATGAGTGTTTTAGTGTTGGAAGGACAAAAAGTAATACCGAAAAAACTAGTAGAACATGGTTTTACTTTTACTTATGTGACTGCTGAAAAGGCTTTGAGTAACATCTTTAAAAGATAATTCGACATAATGCCTCACATTTCTGCAGAAAAGTCGAAATTTCCAATAATTTGATACAAAAATTTCACAAAAAACCTATTTATTTTTACAAAAGATTCAAGTATGATACCTAAAGTGAAGTAAAAAAATTAACTTACAAAATCAAATACACAACTTAAAATTGGCCAACGCAAAATGGCTAACTTTAGGGAAGGCAAATGGTGCGCCACCAGTTTCACTGGTTCTAGTGGGTTCGATTCCCACCCCGAAATTTTTTAATAACACAAAAAATTTCGAGGGTGGATCCGATACCACAGGTCCGGTCTGTCCTCATTTGGAGGGGAAACTGATGCTAAAAAAACGTGAACTTCAAGATAGTCAAGCTCTTTATGACTTAATGGTGCACCCGGATGTCTTTCCTTTTGTGCGTCATAAGGCATATTCTTATGAAGAGTTTTTATTTTTAACAAAGCAAACGATTGAGGCAGAAGAGCGAGGTGAACTGATTTCACGTACCATTTTAGATGAATGGGGCTCTCCAATCGGTACTATTAATTTATTCGATGTCAATGACAATGCTGGTTTCCTTGGAACTTGGCTTGGAAAACCATTTCACGGCAAAGGCTACAACCAACCCGCTAAGGACGCATTCTTTGCTGAACTCTTTTTTGAACTTGGGATTGAAACGATTTTTATGAGAGTTCGTAAAAACAATAATCGCTCCATGATGGCCGTTCAAAAACTTCCATATGTAACCTTCGCCAATGAAACTCGAAAGTCTTTGCTTGACCAGTTAAATGCAGATGGGGATGTTTACAATCTTTTTGAAGTTTCTAAGGATTTATATACACTACACACTTTACGTGTTGGACATATCGTAGAGGAAGAACATTTGAAAGAAGCTTAAATCCGAACCCGTTTTTTAACGGGTTTTTTGTTTGGATTTTTTTGGATTGGATAAAATAATACTACATTACTTAGAAAGTGAGGTAACTTTAATGGCAAAGGAAAAAAAGCGTGAAAATAAGTCTAAAAGTTCATTAAGCAGCATGCAGGAGGTTACATATTCTAGGGATTTCAAAATGGCAGATCGTGCAGCCGGATATACGAAAAAGTAAAATCTCCAATTGTTTTTTACATACAATTTTCCACTTATGATGTCTGTTATGAAGGTCATCCTATAATTGAGTAGGTTGCCGTTAGCGGCCTCTCCATTATTTTTCGGGATGGTGTTGATAATGGGACGTTCAAGGGGACAAAAATCACGAGATAAAAACAAAGGGAGCTTACCACAGGTTCCTAAAAACATGAAATCAGATGGAATTGATGTCGAGTTCTCACGTGAACTTGCTGACCAGGATGATTTAGAGGCATTAGCACGCTCTAATGCGGCTGACGCTAGAGCGAAAAAAAAGAAATAGGTTATGACAAACCAGAGGGAGACATATTCCCACTGGTTTGTTTGTGTAATGAAGGATATCTTGACCAAAAACCTGTTTTACTTTGTTTGCACGCTTACTTTTTTTTCAGACTGGCGCATTGTTCTACTTTCTTTTTTTGAATCAATTCTGCATTTGAACTCTAAGTCCTTGTTTTTTCTTGCCTTTGTCCCAATCTGTCTTGCATTCGGGCTTTCAGACCTAGTTTTTCTTGCCACTGTTCAATTTACGTGTTCATTCTGACTAGAGACCCTGGTTTCTTCCTCCCTCGGTCACAATGACGGCACCTTTCCGACTCCACGACCTTGTTTCCCCTTCACTCTGTCACAATCACGGCACCATTCGGACTCCACGACCTTGTTTCTCCTTCCCTCTGTCACAATCACTGCGCCATTCGGACATCATGATCTGGTTTTCCCTTTCCTCTGTCCGAATCTCTGCATCCTTCGGACTCCACGACCTCGTTTCCCCTTCACTCTGTCACAATCAC
>NZ_JBALOQ010000056.1:729-2098 GCF_036962705.1 Bacillus sp. JJ1562 | reverse complement strand
TCACTCTGTCACAATCACATCGCAATTCGGACTCTCAGACCGCCCCTTCTTCCTTCTGTCTGAATTAAGCCCCCCCTACTTCCCTACCCATACTTCCATCAGCCTGACCATTCCATAATACTAGCAAATTAATGGCACGCTACGATTTTTTTTCGCATAGGATAAATGGATTGTAATACTCATAATTCATGGAGGTGAATGAAATGGAGTATCCAATTACAAGAGATTATATTCGTTTTGGAAATTCACGTTCAGGTCAAAAGATTTCAAAGGTACGTTTTATCGTAAGTCATGATACCGGGAATCCTGGTTCAACTGCCTATGGAAATCGAAATTATTTTGACCGTTCACAGCCAAGCGCTTCTGCCCATACGTTCATTGATGATAAATATGTGTTAGAAATAATCCCACTTACCGAAAAAGCATGGCATGTTCGTTACAATGTAACGACGGACAATGCTAGGTTTGGCGCTGATGCAAATGATGCAGCAATAGGTGTAGAGTTATGTCATGGTGGGAAAATTAATTTCCAAGAGGCATATAATCGATATGTCTGGTACCATGCGTATTTATGTGACAAATACAATTTAGATCCGAAAAGACATATCGTGGCACATAGCACTTTAGACCCTTCGCGGAGATCAGACCCACAAAATGCATTGCGTCCACATGGTGTATCTTGGGAAGAATTTATTAGTGATGTACAAGAATCGTATAATCGCGATTTTAAAGGGATGCCTACTAGCAATCCACAGCCAGTTGTTGCCGGAGTCTCAACTCGACTTCCAATTCGTAGAGGTAATACCGGTCCATTCGTTAAGGAAATACAACAAGACTTAATTAGAGCAGGTTTCCCATTGCCTCGTTATGGTGCGGATGGCAGCTTCGGTCCTGAAACCGAGAGTGCAGTGATGCGATTCCAAAAACGATATGGGTTAGCTGTGGATGGACTAGTAGGACCAGCCACTTTGAGGAAGCTTGAGGAAGTGATCAAGCAGGGCAATTCTACCCAAGATGAGTTTCCACTCCCAGATGGAGTTTGGGGACGCGGCGATAAGGGTGAAGAGGTTCGCATGATCCAGCGTGCATTAAAGCATATTAACTTTGATCCAAAAATGATTGATGGTAGCTATGGTCCTTTAACAGAGGATGCTGTTCGAAGATTCCAATCGATGTATGCAGCCCTTGCAGATGATGGGATATATGGACCGAATACGAAAAAGTTTATGCAGATGGAACTGAATGATATGTAATATGTAACCCACTGGTTTTCAGTGGGTTATTATTTTTGAAAAGAAAAAGTTTTGGTTTCTGGTTTCACTTACAAGGTCCGGCACTTTTTCTAAAAACAGTATTTTTGAATTAAAAA
>NZ_JBALOQ010000056.1:0-683 GCF_036962705.1 Bacillus sp. JJ1562 | reverse complement strand
AGTATTTTTGAATTAAAAACAGTAAATCGGGCTTAAAAACAGTGTTTCTAGATTAAAAATCTGTAAATCAAAAATAAAAACTGTAAATCAAAAGAAAAAACTAATTCGTCCTAATAATTACCTTTTATGAATCTCTTTCCACACCTCTTCATACACCTTTTTAAGTGGAACGTCATTTTCAACGGCGATTTTGCGGCAATCTTCATATTCAGGCGACTTTTGAATCGATTCTCCCTCAAAAATTCCCTCTTTTATCGTGACTTTGCCCCATTGCGTCATAACATCTGAAAAAATTCGCTCGAGTCGGTGTACGGTCAGCGGATAATATCGTAAACCAAGTGTTGTTGTTTCTGAAAATAGGATTTCCTTCATTTTCTCCAACTTACTTTTTGAACAAAGAAGCTGGAGAAGGACAGCCGGTCGGTTTTTTTTCATATAAATCGGGGTGTAGTAGACGTCATTGGCCCCGGCATCAAATAATAAATCCATGACATAGCCAAGCCATTCACCAGACATATTATCAAGATTTACCTCAAGCTTGATCATGCCTTCGTCAATATGCTCATGATTTGGTGGAAGCATTTTTTCCATGGTTCTCTTCCCTTTCGTTCGAAAAATTCACTACCGCTAGTATATCACCCGCGCGACAAAAAAGCCCGCCGAGATGAAGTGAACCAAAAAAG
>NZ_JBALOQ010000055.1:0-22381 GCF_036962705.1 Bacillus sp. JJ1562 | reverse complement strand
TCTCCGTCCGTAATAATTCTTTAATTATAAACGGGTTTTCTCACTTAGGACATAGAAAAACCCGAATAACGGTCACTTTTTATTAAGTGTCCATTATTCGGGTCATAGTTCACAAAAGGGACGTCGTTTTTCTGCGTTGAAGAGAGTTATTTAAGTCGTATTGGAGGTCCACATCTTAACTAGAAATAATCAATTCTTTACTAAAATAGTATTTTAATGGATTTCGAAGCAGGAATACAGTTGAGGTAGTACATTATCGTATTGGGGTCAGCGTACTAAAGCGTTACATCAGTGGGTGTCAGTCCCTGTGTTTTTCACTCGTATTTTTCTTATAGTTTCGAATAATGACAAAACAAGAGTTAGCTAATCTAATGGAGTTATATGTAAATTTGAATGTCAAAAAACAATGGAGGAATAGATAATCTTTCTCCACCAATACTAAAGGTTTAAATAGTGATATGTGAGTATTGAATGAAATATCAATCACAATCATACGATCCATAATTAATAATATGAGTTTTGGAGGTGTGACAGCATGATAAATTTAGAAAAGTTGAAAGCTGTCCTCGTAGATTACAAAAGGGATTTCGTATCCCAGCAGTGGGAAAACGAGCGTTACAAATGGGAAGCTGTAAAGCATTTTCAAGACCATTGGGACATAAATGCTTCTGATTTTGCTGAGATGTTCACGAAGGCAACAGATAAAACCTTTAACCTATTAGCTTCCATGAACAACTTTCCAAGAGGTATGATCCAGGACTTTGCGTCGGTCGATCCTGAGGCAACCAGAGCTATGTTTATTCATCTTTTTGATGAAACGAAGGATTTTGTAGAACGAGTGGAAAAATTTCAGTCCGATGCGGAAAAGTTGCGGACAAAATATGATGAAGGCAATTGGAAGCAGCACTATCAGAATCCAAATTCGATCAGTACCTACCTTTGGCTTCGTTATCCGGATAAATACTATATTTACAAATACTCGGAGTGTCGTGCTGTCGCTAAAGAACTGGACAGTGACTTCCTACCGAAAAAAGGTGCATCCTCAGTTAATCTAGTGGGTGGATTTAAACTATATAATGAAATTTGCAAACATCTGGCTGCGGATAAAGAACTGATTCAGATGTTGCATTCTGTGCTAACAGAGAGCTGTTACCCAGACAAAGCATTGAAGACATTGACTATTGACATGGTTTTTTATATCAGCCGTTTCTATTCCAAAAAGCCTGTGGAGGACATCTCCGAGTGGTTCCCATCGGATTATAGTCCGAATATTTCTACCGGAACTTGGCTGTCCCTGCTTACGGATGAAACGGTGTTCACGACAAACAGTCTTAAAATCATGAAGCGTATGAAAGACTTTGGCGGAATGGCAACTTGCACACAGCTTTCTATCAAGTATGGCGAGACTAAAAACTTTTATAATGCCGTTTCCTCATCACTCGCAAAACGGGTGGCTAATAAGACGGGATGCCCTGTTTTAACAACAAATAATGAAAATTCAAAGTGGTGGCCAATCTTGTATGTTGGCAAGAATGCTGATAAAAGCATAGAAGGCAACTATATTTGGAAATTACGTGAAGAATTGAGTAAAGCACTGGAAGAATTTGATTTATCTAACATTCCGCTATATGCAGATGAAAAACCTACCATGCTGAGCAATGCCACCGATGATCATCAATATTGGTGGCTAAATGCCAATCCGAAAATCTGGAGTTATTCAGATATCAGTATCGGTGAAATACAGAGTTATACACTTTACAACGATAATGGTAACAAACGCCGTATTTTTCAGAACTTCTTAGATGCTAAAGCTGGAGATCTTATAATCGGATATGAATCTAACCCAGTAAAACAAGTTGTGGCGATTGCAAAAGTGACGAAGGAAAATGACGGTGAGAAACTCTATTTTGAAAAAATCGAGGGACTTGCTAGCCCAATTGAGTATGCAACGTTAAAGAAATATCCTGAGTTGGAGGGCATGGAATACTTCACCAATCCGCAAGGTAGCCTATTCAAACTGTCCAAGGGTGAATTTGAATTTATCATGGATTTAATTCGTGAGGAGAATCCGGTTCCACAGAAAAATGAGATCGAAGCCTACACAAAAGAAAAATTCTTGGAAGAAGTCTATATGACCTCCGAACGATTTGACACGATTGTCTCTTTATTAAAGCGTAAACAGAATCTCATTTTACAGGGAGCTCCTGGCGTTGGTAAGACCTATACAGCAAGGCGTCTGGCCTATGCAATGATGAAGGAGGAAGACGATAGCCGCGTCGAGTTAATCCAATTTCACCAGAACTATTCTTATGAGGACTTCATCATGGGATATAAGCCACAGGGAGAAGGATTCGATTTGCAATATGGTATTTTCTATCGCTTTTGTCAGAAGGCAGCGAATCTGCCGAACAAACCGTTTTTCTTTATTATCGATGAAATCAATCGTGGCAACATGAGTAAAATTTTTGGTGAGTTACTCATGTTGATTGAAAAAGACTACCGTGGCACAAAGGCAACACTTGCCTACAACAGGATGCCTTTTACTGTTCCAAAGAACTTATACATTATCGGCATGATGAACACTGCTGATCGAAGCCTAGCTATGATTGATTATGCTCTGCGTCGTCGTTTTAGTTTCTTCGAAATAGAACCAGGATTTCATTCTGACGGCTTCAAAGCATATCAAGATACATTTGACAATGATACTTTCAATACTCTGATCGAGCGGATTAAAGAACTGAATAAAGAAATTGCTACTGACAATTCTCTTGGTAAAGGATTCTGCATTGGTCATAGCTATGTCGGTGGCCAGAAAGAATGCACAGATGAATGGATGATAGAAGTGGTTGAATATGATATTCTTCCGATGCTGAGTGAATATTGGTTCGATGAACCTAGCAAGCTGCAACGCTGGGAAAACATACTGCGCGGTGTATTCAATGACTAACGATAAGGGGATTCTCATAAAAAACATTTATTACATGCTCTCATACGCTTTTCACGTGCTGAAACAATCAAACTACGAGGATGTTGCGTCTGAAGAATTTGAGAATATACAAGACCTGTTCGCAGCTATTCTAGCCAAGGGCATCGCTCAACAACTAAAGCAGGGCCTGTACAGGGAATATATTTCTAAATGCAATAACCTTTCAGTAATGCGCGGAAAGTTAGATATTCACGGAACAATCCATAATAAGCTGCAGCGAAAACCAATGCTCACCTGTGTATATGATGAGCTATCAGAAAACAATGTGTTCAATCAGATACTGAAGACGACAGCCATCTTCCTTCTGCGCCAATCCACTGTGAGCAAAGAACACAGAACTGTGTTGAAAAAAGTGATGTTATTCTTTGATGGTGTGGACTTAATCGAACCGTCATCCATCAAATGGAATATGCTACGATATCAACGAAACAACCGGAGCTATAAGATGTTGCTTAATATATGCTATTTCGTCCTTGATGGTCTGTTGCTGACTACAGATAAAGGTGAGTATAAATTGGCTGTCTTCTTGGATGAGCAGAATATGTCCCGTCTTTATGAGGAGTTTGTATTGGAGTATTATCGGTATCACTACACCGATATGCGGGCAGCTGCTTCTCAGGTGGCCTGGTATATTGACGATGGAGTAATTGATTTTCTACCGATTATGCAGACAGATATCACACTGCAGCATGGTGATAAAACGGTCATCATTGATACCAAGTATTATGCACATACAATGCAGGTTGATAGTAGGTATGATAACCGAACAATTCATTCCAATAACCTGTATCAGATCTTTACATACGTTAAAAATCAGGATATAGGCAATACCGGTAATGTAGCAGGCATGTTGCTCTATGCCAAAACAGAAGAAACGATTACACCAGATTGCGATTACATGATGGGGGGAAATAAAATCAGTGTAAAAACGCTTGATTTGAATATTTCTTTCAATAACATCGCAGGACAACTGGATCGAATTGTGGAGTCGTATTTTGGAGATGTTAATAAGAAGGAAGAGTATGGAAAATACAAACTGTGAATGAGCGAATAATAAATATGTGGAAGATTATAAGCTAATATAAATATTCAATGGACCTCCGATTATTCGGAAGTCCAATTTTAAATATAAATATATATTTAACTTTAACACAGACAATGAATTACAAAGAATGATAGTAATGTCTAAAGGCATCCTTTAGTTCTTGTGCGGTAATCCATTACCGTATTTAGGGGCTGCACACTTTTTCTATGAGTTATTGTATAAGTCAACGTTTACATATATTGTCGAAATATATAATATTTTTGGTACAATTATCCTAAGTATGAAGTATCACTATAAAAATTATAGGGGTGAAAAAATGGGAAAGCATGCTGGGAAATCAAAGGCTTATTATTTTAGCTTGTTTATAGCAGAGAGAGCTAGAATGTTAGCAAGGGAAATAGATGAATATCTTTATAATGAAAGCCCTTATAGTGATGTAGTAGAAGACTATCATGAAATAAATAATAATGGGGTTCGAACTGATTGTATAGGTTATGTAAGTAAGAAGGGAACATTCAAATTTGTAACTATCACTTCAGCTAGAAAGGTATGCTTTGTATGAAGTTGCATCTGTTACGGTGAATTAGTTATATTATTTTCACTGATAAAATATCTTTGTTAAAAATAACTAATACATTGTCAAATATTACTTAGTAAAAAAATTAATTATTACTTTTTGAGGGGAGAAAATTCTAGAAATGATTATTTATAATGAAACGGCTTCCAACTTTGTTAATCATATTTATGAAAACAAAATAGGTTTTGTGTTAAAAGAAAATGTATATAAAAAAATGAATAAAGTCGTCTCAGAAAGTGAAGTAAAATCATGGGTAAGATCGTTACCCCATATGGCCAAAGTGATAAGAGATGCTGATTTGAAAACAGATACACATATCCTTCTTGAGTATAAATTACCTTCGACTGAAAAAAGAATAGACTTTTTAATCACAGGTCGTGATAGAAAAGGTAACAAGAATGCAATGATTGTCGAGTTAAAGCAATGGGAGAAAGCAAGAAAAGCTGAAGGGAATGGAATTGTTTCGACTTTTCTTGCAAAAAGAGAAAGAGAGACGGTTCATCCATCTTATCAGGCTTCGTCGTATAAAAGGTTTCTATTAAATTTTAATGAATCTTTATATACTGATTCATCAATAGCATTATCGTCGTGTGCCTATTTACATAATTATATTCAAAAGAAAGAAAATGAACCGCTTCTAGATGAAAAATATAAAGCATACATAGAAGACTCACCTTTATTCTTTCAGTTTGGAGATCGTGACCTTGCCAAAAGGATTAATATGTTAGTCTCTGAAGGTAAAGGGGGAGATATAGCAGATACAATTGAAAATGGACGAATCCGTCCATCCAAAAAATTGGTTGAAACAGTAGACTCACTCTTACAAGGTAACGAGGAATTTATTCTATTAGATGAACAAAAGGTAGCTTTTGAAAAAGTGGTTAGTATGTATAGAAAAATAAAGACACAAACCGACCAAAAGCATGCCATTATTATTAAAGGTGGACCAGGTACAGGGAAATCAGTGATTGGTTTGAATTTAATGAGTTTTTTTCTAAATGAAAATGCCTATGCTGAATATATTACTCCAAATCAGTCGTTCAGGGAGATTCTAAGAAAAAAACTAATGGGTAAATCACATCATGTCGAAATTCGGGATTTATTTAAAGGTTCTGCTGCATATGTGCATACCCCAGCCGATTATTTTGATGTGCTTATTTGTGATGAAGCACATCGGTTAAAAAATCATGGACATATGCAAAAGAAAATTGAAGGAGAAAATCAAGCTACACAAATTTTAAGGTCGTCAAAGGTTAGTGTTTTCTTTGTAGACGATCAGCAAGTAATTTCAAAAAAAGATATTGGAAGTCAAAAAGTTATAGAAGAAGAAGCAGTTAAACAGAAAGCTGAAATACATGTGGTTGAACTTGAGTCCCAATATCGCTGTTCAGGGTCAGGAAACTATATCGCTTGGCTAGATAGTGTTCTAGGTTATAGCGATGAAGAGGTTAATTTAGAAGGAGAATTTGACTTCAAGGTAGTTCAAGATCCTCATGAATTAATTCAAGAAGTTGTAGAGAAAAGAAGTGGTAGACTTTTGGCGGGGTATGCCTGGAAATGGAATAAAAATGGCACATTATCCGAGTTACCAAAAGATGTAGAAATCAAAGAACACAAATTTGCTCTTCCTTGGAACGACCCAAATCGAATAGATTGGGCTATTCATCCGGAATGCGCCTATCAAGTAGGGTGTATCCATACTGTTCAAGGGTTAGAAATGGATTACGTTGGTGTTATCATCGGGAGAGACTTAGGCTACGATCCGGAAATAGGAAGAATTGTTGTAAGAAGACAAGAATTTCAAGATGTAGGTGCAAGACCAGCAAAACCAAAAAAAGGACAGAAAGACCCTTTATATGATTTAGTTCGGAATACTTATAAAACACTCATGACTAGAGGGATGAAGGGATGTTATGTATATTGTTGTGATATGGAGTTGGGAGAGTATTTAAATAAAAGGTTAAAATAGGACTAGGTTTATCTGGGATATAAAAAATATTGTGTAAAAAAGTTATCACAATGTATCAAAGATTAATATGTTACCGATAGAAGGGCCTGCCCCCTAGTGCAATAATGCTTTAGCACGCTGGGGACAGGCCCTAATATGTAATTAAGGTCTTCATAGATTATAAGCACGATCTATAACAAAGAGGATAGTAGTGTTTTACCATCCTCTTAACTCCCGAAAAATTAGTTATTAGTTAAACTCCTATTTTTGAAAAAACAAAAAGACCTGAATAAGGACATAGGTATACACACTCAAAAAAACATCTGCACATTAAGGAAACTTCTCAATATGCGGGGTAACTATTAAACTGTTATGTATAAAACAAAATATGGAGTGTTACTTACTTCTTTTAATTATATTCAGATACTTAGTATATTTTCTATTTGAATGGATCTTTGAATCTTCGTATAGCCAATTTAAAACTGTCATCACTTGGTTTTTCCCTCTTAATTGGAGTCTTCTAATGTTGTTTTTTTATTTGCTGCATATAGTTTAGCTGTGGTGGGTACAGCAAGTTCGTATTGTAATATTTTCCAAATGGATTCTAGAAAGCTTTCAGTGCCTTCAATATCGACCCCATACTGATTATTTTTAGTAAGGCAGAAGGTCCCGTCTCCGTCAATATATCCCCTAATAAAATCTTTGGTTTAGGAATGATCTTACTCTGATTTCATCTAGCTCCTCTGTTGTTAATGGCATTAAGTTTCCTCTTTTCTCGCTGTTTTAATAGCATCGATGATTAAGTTTAATATTGGTTAAGGTTATCTCTTAAACATTTCAAAAAGTACAAGGACTTATTGTTTACAGGTTTGAAGGAAAATCTTCTGTTCTATGAGTAAAAAACTTATTGGGCAATAAAGTTATTCAATCTGTGTAAATTGAGATTAATAGACGATAGGAAATTAGCCAAATTCGCTATGGGGTTTTGATATTAAAATAACCATAAATAGAATGCATGCCACGTGTAGTAAAAGGTAGAAAGATGTGTAAAAAGACCCCTCCGTAAGTAGACTAATTATCGATTAGTAATGGATTTTTCTTTATAAAATTATTTTTGTTAGGAGAGGGGGGAAGCTCACTTGTTTTTTGAAAAAGGTAAATATTCCATCATATTAAAAGTAGAAGTAGTGTTTAAAATTATTAATAACTAGATTGACAATCATATATACTTAAAATAACATGGGTATATGGAGGGATAATATGGAAAAAGAATTGGTAGCCCATTGTCCTAGATGTAGTAACAATTTAAAAGCAACTCATTTGGCTTGTAATGAGTGTGACGTTGAGTTAATTGGTAATTTTGAACTAAGTAAATTTGATTACCTTTCTGCAGAAGAATTGGATTTCGTAGTAACTTTTTTAAAGTATAACGGAAATTTTAAGGCGGTTCAGGAGAAAAAGGGTATGTCCTATCCAGCTGTTAAGAAGAGAATATCAGAGGTTCTAAAGAAATTAGGAATAGATGATATAAAACATGAAAAAGATGCTGTAGCAGCTAACTCTATAATTAGCTTTTTACAAATAGAACCTATTGATAGCCCAATAATTGCAAGAATTAAAGAAAAGCTCAATGAGTGTGGTGGTAAAACAACCATCCAGCTCTTGCGGGGTGATGATTGCGAGATATGGTTTGATACTAATGGGAAAGGGCTAGTCTCACCAAAAATTCCACCAGCAAACCAATTGATCTGGGAAGCTTTCGATGCTGCTGTAGAGGTTGTTGTTAGTAATGGGGGCAAAGCACCAAAAGGTAATGCTCGTTCAGGTGCAAAGCTTGGTAGTGATGAACTACCTTTTAATTCAGTAGAAGGATTTATTGCACATAAAGTACACGGTGTAAAGGAGGGTGAAACCGCTTTTGGTCCGGGGTTTGTAATTGCTGCGATTTTGGATTGGGCTGATATTTGCAGAAATGAACGGGGTTTTTTATCCATTAAACCAGAGTATTCTAGTTAGCGTGAAAATTCTTCTTTTTAATACTGCTGATTTAGAAAAAAACAATTAGGTAAAATTCTTCATTCATTTTTCGCAAGAATTTAGATAATGCATAACGTTTTATGATCGGGGGAACAAATGGATCATTTAAATATATTTAATTCATATAAGAAGAAATCCAATAATCATGAGGATGAGCTTACAAGAAGCTTCTTAATTCTTGTCAAGAACGTTCCAATAGTTCAAGTCATGTTTTTTGAAATGATAAAGAAGCAGTTGAACAATCCAAATTTAGAATCAATTGCAAATGGTGAATTGTTTATTGAAGAGATATTTACTCAATTATCTAATACTAATAATCTATTTTTTTCAGAAAAAATTGAGGGAAGAATATTAGTTTCAATAATAATATCAGATGACAAATTTGTATCCGATGCGAAGATTAGGAATGATGGTAGACAAGCTCGTTATGATGGTGTAATTCTTGCGAGTCCTTCTTGGCTTTTTATCATAGAAAATAAACCATCAAAGGAAAATATATGGTTAGGTCAGTTAAATCCCAATATTGAAGATGAAAAAGATGTAACCATTTTAGAAGATCCATGTTGTCTATCATGGAGAGATATCATGTCAAATCTAAGTAATATAATTCAGAATAAATTGGTTACTGGTGCGGAAGAGGTTCTCATAGAAGATTTTATTGAGTATGTGGATCATGAATATTCTTGGATTAATCCATACAATAATTATAGTATATGCAAGGATAATATATACTTATTGAATAAGCGTTGTAATTCAATAATGGGTAATTTTAAGATTAACGGCAAATATCCAGAAGTTAAGTATCATAGAGGATGGAAGCATTACATTGAGAGTGGTGAAAATACAGTCAAGCAAATTGCACTAGATGCGAATAAACTGGATTCAGGCTGGGAAGTTAATTTATGGTTACATGTAGGAGATACAATGAGTGCTGCAAGGACAGCTTTTGAAAAACTTGATATAGATAAACTTATGAAATTACAAACTTTGGGTTTTAAGCTCTCAACAAATTTCCACTTTGCATACCGATCAAGTAATTTATTATGGTTTGATGGAAATCTTTCATTTGAGGATTATATAAAATACTGGAAAATTAAATATAAAAATTTAAAACAGATAAAAAGAACTGATTTTTTTACCTTTTTTGATGAAATGGAAAATAATCAATTGATTGTTGCTGAGGACCGCAGTGAAATAAAGGAAAAAATTCTTAACAAAAATTATGACAAATTAAATATATGCCCAGGATTTCTAATTAGATATACATGGGGAAAAGATGAAGCTATTAGACTAGATAAGAGTAATAACTTTGAAGAGGACTTTAATAACAAGGTGAAAACTGCTTTTAATGTAATGGGTGGGATATAAAGATACAAGGGCGTAAAGTCTATAAGAAAACAAAGTAAAGTTAAGGCAACGGTAAGAGATGTGATTAAAGTTTAATCATTGACTCATTTGATGGATTCGATTAATGAAGAATGGCCTACCCTGATAATATTGTGTAACATTTAGGAGTCAGTAAAAGTAGAATTTACATGTGAAAAATAATAACCAAAAACATGCACACTATTTTATCATTTTTCGAATAAATAGTGAGGTTGATAAATGGGGAATGAGCGGTGGTTCGGTTGAATATAAACAATTTTGTGATAAAAGAAGTTCTGAAGAAGGAGATAGCATATGGGGTATATTATAAGAATTTCATCTTTAACTATAGATAGTATGAATAAACTTATGACTCCGATAATATTTTGTGTAAACAAAAAGAAAGTATTATCAATAACAAAAGGTTATAACATATTAAGTATTAATGAAGTATTGGCAAAAAAATTAATAAATTATGAACAGAAGAAACGTAAATTATTTGTTATTGAAGAGATAAATAATATTGTCGATAGTGTAGGGGAACCATTATTAATTACAGATTTTGAAATACTATTCAATCCTGAATTTCAGATTAATGTATTGAAACTATTTATTAATGCAAGTAGAAGAAAGAAAATATTAATTTTGTGGCCTGGCATGTATGATAATGGAAAGTTAAAATTTGCGGAAGTTGGATATAAGGATTATTTTTCCTACAATATTGAAGATTATGATATCAGTTGTATTATTTGAAGGGAGTTCACGTAATGAAATACTCAGAATTAATTAATTTTAATCCTATTGAAAGTATTATACAAATAAATGAAGCCGATGACAAAGATAAAGCAACTAGGTTAGTAAAAAGCTATGTTATGTCTGATGACATGGCGGAAAAGTTAGAACGTGGTATGATCAACGAATTACAGCTTGATGAAGTTGTTGATAATAAGGGCGTATTACTAGTTGGTAACTATGGTACTGGTAAATCCCACCTAATGTCAGTTATTTCTGCAGTAGCTTCTGATAGTGAGTACCTTAAATTTTTGCAAAATCGAAGGTTTGCAAAAGATTTGAATCGAATTGCTGGAAAGTTTGAAGTACTTAGAATTGAAATTGGTTCAACAACAATGTCTTTAAGAAATATTATATTAAATAAAGTGGAACAAGATTTTAAGAAAAGAGGATTATCTTTTTCTTTTCCCAAAGAGGGGGAAATTATCAATAATAAAGAAGTCTTAGAAAGAATGATGGAAATATTTTTATCAAAGTATCCAGATAAAGGATATCTTATTGTAATAGATGAATTTCTTGATTATTTAGGTGGGAGAAAAGAACAAGAAATAAAGCTAGACCTTGGTTTTATGCGTGAACTTGGGGAAATCGTTAAACGCTCTCGCTTAAGAGTGATTTTTGGCATGCAGGAAAAACTCTTTGATAATCCAAGTTTTTCTTTTGTATCTATGACATTAAATAGAGTGAAGGATAGATTTGAGCAGGTTATTATTCGGAAGGAAGATACTGCTTACGTAGTATCCGAACGAATTCTGAAAAAAAATCCAGAGCAAAAAGCCAAAATAAGGGAACATTTACTAAAATTCTGTAGTTTATACACAAATATGTCTGAGCGTTTAGAAGAATACGTTGAGTTATTTCCTATTCACCCTGCTTATATTGATGTTTTTAATAAAATATACATTATTGAGAATAGACACATACTTAAAAATATCTCAGAAATTATAAAAAATATTCTTAATGAACCAATCTCAGATGATTCTCCGGGTATCATTTCATTTGACAGTTATTGGAGGTTTATTAAAGAAAATTATGGCTATAGGACAGACGCTAATATCAAAGAGGTTATTGAAAAAAGTGGACAACTAGAAGATATTGTGAATAGGTCTTTTCCTAAGAGAGTATATAAACCATTAGCTATACAGATTATACATGCATTAAGTGTTCATAGACTTACAACTGGGGATATAAGTATTAGATCTGGCTTAACATCTGAAAATCTGCGTGATGATTTGTGCCTATTTTTGAATGGTATGCCAGAAATCGATTCCGAGTTCTTACAATCCGTAATTCAACAAGTGTTAAAGGATACTATGACAACTGTTAGTGGCCAGTTTATAGAACACAATGATGAAAATGGACAGTACTATTTAGACTTAAAAAAGGATATTGACTATGATGAGAAAATTACTCAAAAAGCTTCATTAATTGACGATAGTAGTTTAAATCGTTATTTCTTTGATGTTGTTTATTATTGTTTAGAATGGGATCAATTAGAACATGTGAGTAATTTTAAAATTTATGAACACACACTGAATTGGGAAACACATAATATTTTCAGACGAGGATATTTGTTTATGGGTACACCAGAAGCTCGACCTACTGCTCAACCACCTGAGGATTATTATATGTACATTCTCCCTCCTTTTGGAAATGAGGTATTTACCGATGAAAAAAAGGAGGATGAGGTTTTCTTTTCCTTCAAACAAAATGAAGAATTTAAAAACGATTTGAAGTTGTACGCTGCAGCTAATTCAATGAAAGAACTAGCTGAAGAAAAGAACAAAGAAACCTATCAGAACAAAGCAAATACATATAAAAAGAAACTAACTCGGTACTTAAGTGAGAATAAGAATACATGCTTTGAAGTAGTGTATAAAGGTATAAAAAAACAACTAATAGAAATTTTAGGAGGGAAGTATAACAAGGATTTTGCATTTAAGGAAACAATGGATAAAGCAGCCTCTATATGCCTTGATAAATATTTTTCACTAAAATTTCCCAAAATGCCTGTGTTTAAAACTAAAATTACAATTAGAAATCAAGCTGACACAATTAGAGCTGGGATTGATCATTTTGCTGGAAGAACTAATCAACAGTCAAAAGCATTACTTGAAAGTTTTAACTTATTAAATGGAGATAGGATCGATGTTAGTAAATCTATTTACGCATCCTATTTTATAAAACAACTTGGAAAACTCGCACCAAAAGGTGTGATAAATTTTAATGATATATACGAAGAAGATTTTAATGAGTATTTAGATAAAGAGTTTGGAATAAGTTACGCCTTATTACCGATTGTTTTTTTAGGGTTGGTCTACTCTGGGAATGCGATTATTGTACTTAAAAATGGAATAACTTTATCGGCGTCTAATCTTGATATTTTACCCAAAACAAACGCAGCTGACTTATATGAGTTTAAATATATTTCAAAACCAAAAGATATGGCACTAAGTGAATTGATAAGATTATTTGATATTTTAGAAATTCCAAAGGGATTGATTAATAACCCTAATGAAAGAGAAAAAGGTCTTGAAGAATTAATAAAAAGGACTTCCGAAATAGCTGCAAAAGCAGTTCAAACTTCTACAAAATTTAATAATCAATTTGAGTTATGGGGTGAGCCATTAATTGCTGAACATATTCTAAATGAGTACAAGCAATCAATTATTAGAGTCATTGAAGCCTTTGGTAATTTTGGAAATAAGTATAACACTGTAGCCAAACTCAATAATTTTAATATGACAATGGAGCAGATTGATAAATTAGAAAAAGATATGGAAATAGTTTACATAATCAGTGAGTATGAAAAATTCATGAATTCGTGTGTTACAAATATAGGTTATATGATGAATCTAGAATTGATGGAGCTTGGTGCTGATTTTAAATCAAAAATCGAAATAGCAAAATCTAAATTTAGAGAATTCCGAGATACAATTACAAACGATAAAAATGGAGAGAGTGCAGGTTTTTATACTAATCAGATTTTGGTGAATGTTAAAGAGGAATATATCGACATTTATTTCAGGGAACATGAAAGAAAGCGACTAGGTGTTAAAGATGGACAACGTAAAGGTGAACTAATCAGTTCTTTAAAACTTTCTAATCTGAAGAGACTGACAGCAATTGATAATATTCTTTCTACGATAAAACTTGTCGAAATTGAAAATATGTTAGCAAATTTAAAAGTGTGCTATGAACTTACACCTGCTATGTTAAAATCATCTCACATCTGTTCCAGGTGTGGTTTTACCATTGGGGAGACAAGTAATTCAGTTTCCGGGCAACTTGATAAAATCGAGGATAAGATTGATGAATTACTTAATGAATGGAATACTAAATTGCTTAATACCCTCTCAGATCCTTTAGTCTTAACGCAAATCGACTATTTAAAGCCAGAGCAGAAAAAAAACATAAATATATTTTTACAAACAAAAAAACTACCTAGCACAATAGATAACTTTTTTATCAGCAGTATAAATGCTCTTTTAAAAGGTTTTGAACCAGTAATAATTAACTCAGAGGAACTATTAAGCAAGATAGATGAAATTGGACCAAGTGATATTGAAACTTTTAAGAATAAAGTTATAGAAATTCTTTCAGTTTATACTGAAGGAAAAGATAAAGACAAGCTGCGCATCGTCGTAAAACGGTAGGAGTGATTAAATGAAATTAACTAAACAAGTAATAGATGAAGTTAAGGGGAAAGAAGGCTTTCCCCTTGCTAAAGACGAGGATATTTTAGCTCTATCTGATTCACCTTTTTATACAGCTTGTCCAAACCCTTTTATTGAGGAGTTTATGAAAAATAATGGAAAACCTTATAATGAAATGACAGATACATATCATAGGGAGCCTTTTGCTACTGATGTAAGTGAGGGTAAATATGACCCACTATATAGGCTTCATTCGTATCCTACTAAAGTTCCTCATAAAGCAATAATGCGGTACATTTTACATTACACTGAACCAGGAGATATTGTTTTTGATGGCTTTTGTGGTACAGGCATGACTGGAATTGCAGCTCAAACATGTCAAAATCCTGATTATGAGTTTAAGCATATTTTGGAAAAAGAGCAGCCAAATATAAAGTGGGGTGCTCGAAAGGCAATACTTTGTGATTTATCACCAACAGCTACCTTTATTGCAAATAATTATAATAAACCGATTGATGTAGATGCATTCTCAAGTACTGCAAAAAGTATAATAGCAGAGTGTGAAAATGAACTAGGCTGGATGTTTGAAACTAATCATAATATTGATGAACAAAAAACAAGTTTATTTGATACTATTGAGAACAAAACAGGCAGGATTAATTATACTGTATGGTCAAGGGTTTTTATATGTCCTAATTGTCTAAGTGAATTTACTATTTGGGATGCATCTGTAAATTATGATTTTATTAAAGGTATAGGGAAAGTAGATAAAGAATTAAGATGTAAAACATGTAATGGAATATTCAAGATTACAGATTTAGAAACATCAAAAAATATGTACTTTGATAATATAATTAACAGTCCATATACTTCGATAAAACAGGTCCCTGTTTTGATTAACTATACCTATGATGGAAAACGTTTTGAAAAGGTTCCAGATGAAGAGGACTTAAAAAGAATTCAACAAATTTATGATTACAATATACCTAGTTTCGTACCAAAGAAGAAAATTCCATTTATGCATCAAACTCACCAGCGTAATAATTTAAAAGCATTGGGAATTGAGTATGAATACCAACTTTTCACAAAAAGAAGTTTAATTATTTATTCTTATTTATTTGATAAAGCTTTATATCTTGATAATGACATAAAAGAGCGTTTTATGTTTTTATTGACATCATGTTTTAATCGTACAACCCGATTAGTAAGATACATGGCCCAACATAAGGAGAAAAATGTTGGACCATTATCAGGAACATTATATTTCCCTCCAATTTTTGGTGAAATAAATGTGATTGACAACGTTTTAACAAAAATAGATAAAATGATTAATGCTTATAATCGTTCAAATGTTTCTTCATTTAGTAAGGAAAATGTTTTAATTAGTACACAGTCTTCTGCAGGTATTAATATTCCTTCAAACTCAGTTGATTATATTTTTATTGATCCTCCATTTGGAGATAATTTAATGTATTCAGAATTAAATTATTTTACAGATATGTGGTTAAAGGTATACGAAAATAACAAAGAAGAAGCAATTATTAATAAAGCCCAGAATAAAACTATTAGTGAATACCAAATGGTAATACAATCATGTTTTAATAATATGTATAGATGTTTAAAACCGAACAGATGGATAACGATTGAATTCCATAACTCGCAAAATGCAGTATGGAATTCAATTCAAGAATCATTGCAGATCGCCGGATTTATTATTGCTGATGTTAGAACGTTAGATAAAAAGAAAGGTACAACAAAACAAATGTCATACACAATGGCAGTTAAACAAGATCTCGTTATTTCCGCTTATAAGCCAAGAGAAAGTTTTAAACGAGAATTTATTGCCCATGCCGGAAGTGAACAAACAGCTTGGGATTTTGTTAGACAACACCTTGAACAACTTCCAGTTGTTGTAATCAAAAATGATAGAATTGAAATTAATGCAGAACGTCAGGCATTTTTATTGTTTGATCGAATGGTGGCTTATCATATTATGAACGGGATTTCTGTTCCTTTAGACGCTTCCGATTTTTACAAGGGACTTGAAGATAGGTTTCTTAAAAGAGATAATATGTATTTCTTACATGACCAAGTAAATGAATATGATACTGCTAGGATAAAATCTGACATTGAATCTGTTCAAATGGCATTTTTAGTTTCTGATGAAAAAAGTGCAATAGAGTGGCTATATCAGCAATTAGTTACCCACCAATCATATGCAGAGATTCAACCGAAATTTATGCAAGAAGTACGTTCTATAGCAAAATATGAAAAACTACCTGAACTTTCAGTATTACTTGAAGAAAACTTTTTACTAAATGAAGAAGGGAAATGGTATATCCCTGATGTTACTAAATCAGCAGATGTGATTAAGTTACGAGAAAAGAGACTAATAAAAGAATTTGAGGAATATTTGAATAATACCGGAAAATTAAAATTATTTCGTACAGAGGCAATTCGTGCTGGATTTGCAAAGCTTTGGAAAGACAAAAATTATGAGCTAATTGTTAAAACAGCAGAACGTTTACCTGATAAGGTTATACAAGAAGATGATAAATTATTAATGTATTACGATATTAGCTTAAGTAGAATTTAGTGATATATCAAAATTAAGGTGTTGTTATTTTATCAGATTGTATTAATATGTTTTTTATTTTGGAATAAAAGGGAGGGGAATAATAACATGTATAAGATTGGAGAATTCGTATACGATACACTTAGGCATGAAAAAGTGCAGATTTTAGACAAAATTATAGTTTGGGGATTTGTTTCATATAAAGTATTCAATCCTTCTGAAAATACTGTCTATAAAGTATCTAAAGAGCATATTACTACACATAGTGATAAACAAATTGCTGATGTGAACTATCTACGTTATATTACATTACTATCGAAAATTAAAAACGAAATGAATATGGGATTAATTTCAAATCTTTCAAATGGAATCATTCCCCTTCCTCATCAAAAGCATGTTTTGACTCGTGCAGTGTCAAATAATAATGTTAGATATATCTTAGCTGACGAAGTGGGTCTTGGAAAAACCATTGAAGCAGGTCTTATTATCAAAGAACTAAAAGCAAGAGGTTTGATTAAACGGGTACTAATTGTTTGCCCTAAAGGACTTGTTACTCAATGGAGAATAGAAATGAAAGAAAAATTCGGAGAGAAATATCATATTATTTTGCCAGAGGATTATAACACTATAAAAAAAATAAATGATAGTGAAGATGTATATGGCCAATTTGAGCAAGTTATATCTCCATTGGACTCGATTAAACCATTATTAAATCGAATTGGTTGGAGCGAAGATAAAATTAAACGCTATAATGAAGAACGTATTTACTCTATTATTAATAGTGGTTGGGATTTGGTGATTATTGATGAGGCACATCGTGTTGCAGGTAGTTCCGGAGAAGTTGCAAGGTACAAACTAGCAAAGCTGCTTGCATCAGCTAGTCCACATCTTTTATTACTTACAGCTACTCCTCATAATGGGAAAACCGAACCATTTCTCCGGCTTGTACGCCTACTGGATGAGCAAGCATTTCCAAATTATAAGGCAATTGTGAAAGAACAAGTAGCTCCGTATGTTATACGAACTGAGAAGCGTGAAGCAATTGATAACTTTGGTAAAAAATTATTTAAGAACAGAATTACAAAGGTTATAGAAATAAATTGGGATGACAGACACTCCTTGCAAAAAGAACTTTATAAACTTACCTCTAATTATGTAGCAAAAGGTTATAATAAGGCAGTTCGTAATAAGGGTAAATATATGTGGCTTATATTTCTTTTAATTATGATGCAAAGACTAGTTACAAGTAGTACTAGTGCGATTCGCCAAAGTTTAGAAAAAAGATTAAAAGTGTTAGAGGAACAGGACTTTAAAATTAATAATCTATCGGAAGAGGAATTTGCGGAACTTGATTTTGAGGATAACATTGATGATACCATAAAGGCTACCTCACTAGACATTAGAGAAGAAATAAAAGAGGTATCAGAAATTTTATTAGTTGCTAAACAGGCAGAATTTCAATACCTAGATGCCAAGGTAGAACCTTTGATAGAAATAGTAGACAATTTATTTTCTAATGACAAAGATCAGAAACTTATTGTCTTTACAGAATTTGTTGCCACTCAAAAATATTTAAATAATTTATTAAAAAAACGAGGTTTTACTACTTCTCTTCTTAATGGATCTATGAGTATAGATGAAAGAAATATTGTCCTTGAAGAATTTAAAACAAAAGCAAGTGTTCTTATTTCCACCGATGCTGGAGGAGAGGGATTAAATCTTCAATTTTCAAATATAGTGGTAAACTATGATTTACCTTGGAATCCCATGAAAATAGAACAAAGAATTGGCCGTATTGACCGAATTGGTCAAACTCGAGACGTACAAATATATAATTTAATACTGACTGAAACAATTGAAAAGCGGGTTAAAGATGTCTTAGAGCAAAAATTATCAGTTATTTTAAATGAAATTGGTATTGATAAGTATTCTGATGTACTCGATAACGAGTTAACTGAGAGGAACATTACTGCAGCTTATCTTAATTCTATTTATACCCCCGAAAAAATAGAGCATAATTTAAAACCTATAGAGAAGGATTTGAAAACCCAGATTCAAAATGCAAATAAAATTAAAGATATAATACATGAGGAGAAGGATTTATCTTCCTTAATTGTAAAGGAATCGAACTTTAATGTAGGGGAAGCTTTAAGTCTATTGATATCTTATTACGGGAAATATACTGGCTCTCTAAACCCACCAATAAATAATATAAGTATTAATGACAGCCAAATAACTAAACACTTACATCATAATATTGTGTTTAATAGACTTGATGGTGCTATGGTTGTTGAGATTCAAGACTTCCCAAATGAAAAAGGATATTTTGGGTTATGGGAGATTTCCCTAAATGATCATCCTCAAGCTAAAAGAATCATTCCTGTATTTATTAATGACAATTTTATATTAAGGCCATTAGCTGGCCAAAAAATATGGGATGAAATGTTAAAGTCTACTTCAAAAATTAACATAAAACAAATGAGAATTATAGACTATAATATTTTTCTTCAAATTAATAATATTTCACGTGATTTTGCCCATGAAACTTTTCTGAATATGAAATATGAATTTGAAAAGAAAAACGAGGAAAGCTATGGGAAATACCTCTATGCAATTAATTTGAGAATCGAAGCTGCAAAAAACATATCTATAAAAAATATTAAGTTAAGTAAACTTAAAAGTCTTACACAAGAAAAAGAAATGGTTGTAACTCAGCACAAAATAAATACACAATTATACCCAGATTTTAAACCAATATTTTTGGCTTATATGGAGGGTTAAAATGTTTAGAGATTATGTTATAAAAACCTTAGCAGCAAAATATGAAAATTGGATCATTATTTTTGATTTCGATAATATAGAAAGTAGATATAGATATACTGCCTTATTATCAGATATGGGGTTTCAAATTATAGTATATAATGATGCCACAGAATTTCGATTAATATATGAAACAGAGATTAAGACTAGTAAAGAAAAGTATGCAATATTAGTTAAGAGTGAAAATTATGTACCCTATGATATATTAAAAAAATTTTATTGTGTATCTATTAGTTTGGATATACTTTTTCCTAATTTAAACAAAGATTATTTGATAAATCATAACAGCATTGAATTACCCTTGTTGTATACAGCTTATGAAAACCTTTATAAGGATTTAACTCATTTTGAGGAAACTAGTTCATATGTGATTAAAGAAGTATATGGCAAAAATAATGTAGAAATATATATTGAAGATATTAAAGTAGAGATTATGGAATTAGTATCCAGTAATGATCTTAATTATGATTCTTGGATATCAATAGCCTCAAAAAAAGGAAAGGCAGAATATTTAGCTGCTAAAGTTGGCATTACCGTGGACTTTTCGTTTATAGATGAAGCGTTTAAAAATTTTATTTTAAATGGTTATACAACAATTTCTAGTATTATTCATAGGGATTCTCCCGTTATGGTTAGTCGTGTCATGGACTTTATTTACAAGAAAAATGCTAAAGTTGCGTTAATAGTTCTTGATGGAATGTCGGTGTTTGATTTTAATGTTATTGCTTCAGAATTTAATGGAATTGAATACCAAGAAGGTTTTATTTACGCTATGGTACCTACCACAACAGCAATTTCAAGACCAAGCCTATTATCAGGTAAATTTCCTGTAGAACTAGAAAAGCCATTTAATTTAAGCAGAGAAGAAAAAGAGTTTAGATCTAAAGCAAAGTCTTTAGGATATTTAGAAAAACAAATTAGTTATGAGCGTGGATACAATCCAGATATAGGACCTAATGTGAAATGCATTAGCATAATAATAAATGATATTGACGATTTAGTACATGGTCAATTACAGGGGAAAGTTGGAATGTATAATGATGTGAAATTCCTTGCAAAATCAAGGAAAGTTCAACATTTAATATATAGATTACACGAAGAGGGATTTAATGTTTATTTAACATCTGATCATGGAAATACGCTTTGTCAAGGTACTGGAATTGTTAAAGGAACGGGAGTAGAAGTTGAGACTAAATCAAAAAGAATGCTAATATTAAAGAATTTTGCAGATAGCAAAGACCTGATAAAAAAATATAATTTGGTCGAATATCCAGGTTATTACTTGGATAAACAATATTTATATTTAATTTGTAATACAGGTAAATCGTTTGATAATAAAAATTCGATGGTAATGACTCATGGAGGCATTTCTATAGATGAGGTTATAGTACCTTTCATAAAAGTTAAGGAGGTGAAGCCATGGCTAAGGTAGTTGGTCTTTCTAGACCTATTAAAATGGAATGGCTTAACAAGACTGTAGAACTTATAAAGCAAGGGAAATCTGAAATTGAAATAAAAAATGATTTAAATGAATATTTAGGTTTTGAAATTACCAGTCCAACAAACTTGCGTAAAACAAGAGAAATTCTAATGAATATATGGGTTAAAACACCTGAAGAATTGAATTATATAAAAAGTATGGCCCTGGAAGTCTTTGACAATGAAAGAGTAAATAGACTTGTCATTCATTGGTGTATGATTCTATTGACTTATCCAGTATTTTTGGATGTGTGTGCTTTAATTGGTAAAATGACAGATATTCAAGAAGTTTTTACAACTAGATGGCTTAAAGAGAAATTGTTTGATATATGGGGAGAACGTACTACTTTACTACATTCAATTGATAAGATCCTCCAAACGTTAAAGTATATTGGAAGTATTGAAAATGAAAAAAAAGGGACATATAAAGTCAAGACTTATGATATTCCTGATGAAACCGCAAGAAACTTAATAATTCTCACTGTTATTGCAATTAAAAAAAGAGCATATTATGAATTATCCGAACTATCTAAAACACCTGAGATGTTTCCGTTTGATTACAGCGTTTCACATGAAGTTTTACATGACTCAGAAATGTTCAGTTTAACCAATTTTGGTGGTAAAGTCGTTCTTACTGTGGAGTAATTTCATATTATATTTGAGAGGTTTTAATGGAAGAACTAAGAAAATGGATAAGCAATAATTATTATTTAATAAATGAAAATTTTGATGCACTTTCGCCTAATCTATATTTTCTTCCTGTTCATATTATGGATTCGTACTACATACATGAAATAAATAATAATTTTTACTATATACAAAGTTATTCAAGCCCCAAAAATTAATATAGTTAATCGCGTCTAAAACTGAGAATGTCTTAGATCAAAATAGTGAATCATTAGATGATCTTTCAGAAATTGATAATCTAGGTTATTCTTATATTATTTATTTCATTACTTTTAAGAAAAAATTTAAAACCAAACATAAAAATAAAATAAAGAACTTTCTATTTAATGAAAAACAAGGTAAAGAAGGTTATTCAAAATTAATTGAGATGGGTAGCGACACTTTTATAGAAGAACTATTATACATAGGTAAAAG
>NZ_JBALOQ010000054.1:0-32255 GCF_036962705.1 Bacillus sp. JJ1562 | reverse complement strand
ACCTTATAATACGAACGGGGCAGGTTAGTTGAAAAAGAAATTAAATGAAAATTTTGGTTTTCGACAAATAAATCGAGTATTTTAAGGGGAAATATGGTATTTCTCATTTGACTGATATTTCTTGAAATTTGTGTAAGTGGATGGGGATTCAACTTTAAAATATTGGTTGAGGGGAGGTAAGTTTGAATAGAAAATCCAACTCAAATGAATCTTGACTAAAATGATTATCAATTAAAGGGATTAAAATTGGAGGGAATAGAAAATGGATGTAAGGACACTTTTGTTACAGCAATGGGCAAGCTGCTTAGATCAAGAAGACTGGTTTCCACCACTTGAAAAAGTGCTAGAGGATATCACTTTTGAACAGGCAATTTGGAAACCAGTTGAGGGGGCACATTCCATTTGGGAATTAGTTTGTCATTTGCTTTTCTTTGAAAAAAGAATTCTGTTACGATTTCTTGGTGAAACAACAAATGAACCACAGGCAGAAAATAATGACGCTACATATCGATTACCAACTGAGACGTCTCAAAATTGGCAGAAAACAAAACAAGAATACTTTTATGTTCATCGTGAACTAGAAAAAATACTAGCAACATCAGAACTAAAAGATTTGTATAGAGAAATCCCTGAAGACAATCCATTAATGATTGAACTAAAGAGTTTAGCAATGCACGACGCCTATCATATTGGGCAAATTGTATTCCTTAGTAAAATGCAAGGAGCCTGGGCAGCGAAACGCAGCTTTTAAAAAATCTTCATTAGCTTTACAGTTATTCCATTATAGGGGGCTTTAATGGGATAAGAACTGGAACGTCCAATCGGACGTTCCCATATTTTATACCTAAAAAACAACAATACTATTTAACAAAGCCAAAATTTAAAAATTACTTTTTCAAAAATAAGTTTGTGAAACATTGTACTTATGCTAACGGGTGCATTACTTCAAGTTGGAAAGCACTCACTATTCAAATAATAGGCCGGGATTGTTGAAGAAGGTATTCTATTAACGTAAAATTTATAGTACATAATTTCTATTTATAGGGGATGGGAGAAATGATAGAGGGGCTTTATGAAGCACATTTACCTGTGAAAAATTTAGAAGTTTCAATTGAATTTTACCGAAGATTAGGTTTAAAATTTGCTTGGCGTGATGAAGACACTGCATTCTTTTGGATAGAAGAAGGGAAAAGTTGGTTGGGATTGTGGGAAGGAAATGAATACCAAACTCCATACCACCCTTCTTTAAGGCATATTGCTTTTCGAGTCACATATCAGGATTTAAAAGAGTCATTAAAATGGCTTGAATCCATTCAAGTTGAATCTGTTCCTTTTGGAAGGAGAACATCAATTGAGCCTTTTGTAAGACCAAATCAAGGAAATGCTTCGGTTTACTTTGATGACCCAGATGGAAATAGTTTAGAATTGATGTGTTATGTTGACGTTCCGAATGAATTAAAACATATTGCAGAAAAGTTGTCATTTGAGGATTGGGAGAATTTGGTTAATGGTAAATTAAAATAATCAAGCTTCTTTTTCCTTGAGATTGTGAAGAAATGTACTTAAACAAACGGGTAGCGATAGTTGAAGATTAGAGCTGTCATAAGGGCAGCTTTTTCTTGTTGAACTAAAGGGGCAGTTAAATTTAATAATCGGAAGGAAAAAGGTATATAAAAAAGGAATTATTTGATATACCAGATTAAATAAAGGAGAGGTAGATTATGAGTAAATCATTTATTGAACAAGTACATTATATTAGAATTCCTGTAAAAGATTTAGAGCAGTCTGCACAATGGTATAGAGATGTATTAGGACTCCAGTTATTAAACATTACTGAGGAACCATATGCAATTATAAAAGTAAATGAAGGTCCTTTTTTACTTATCTTAGTTCCAACTGAAGATGAAACATTTGCACATTTTACAATTGATAATGAACAAGCATTTAGCATTGGTTTTACAAGTCCAGAATTATCTAAATTTCATCAACACTTAATTGATAATCAAGTTAAGGTAGAGAAAATAAAAGAAGATAATGGTCATGCCTATTTCCACTTTTATGACCCAAGTGGTAATAAGCTTCAAGTACACTGGTAAGATAAAAATAAATAAATTACCTTATTTCATTAACCGGTGAAAGAATTGAAGATAAGTGCTGTAACGAGGGCAGCTTTTTCTTGTTGCACAAACGAGCAGAAGATTTTGAATAAGGAAACTATGATTTGGTGTCAAGGTAGAATCAAAAAGCGACAATAATGTGAGGTATTAAAATAAAAGAAAGTCCTTAGACCAAGTGTTTAAAAAAACAAATGTCCAAGGACTTCTAGACTTTTATTGTAATAGAAAAATACATACAGTTTCAACAGTGTGTACAAATTTCCAAAAATTACAACAAAAGAATTACGTAACAACTTGATTCAAAAATGGACAGCCTGGATGTATGTTTTAATAGTTCGTCGATTCTTCTTCTTTTAATTTCACTAAATAATAATTGGATAAACTAAGAGGCCATCAGATTATTTACTGAATTTAGGGTTAGTTAATCCCGAAGTATTTAGTTTTTCAATGGATTTCTGAAAAGCATAATTCATTAGAGATATTGAGTAGGAAATGATAAAGATTATTTTAGAATTAAACCTTTTTAATTTATAATGGCCCATTTTTTGAAAGAGTGCACTTAAGGGAAAGGCAAAAACTAAATCCATTATTAAATTACAAAATGCATATAAAGAAAACTTTCCATAAGTAAAATGAAACACCCACAAATTAATTGTAAAAAAAGGCCCAAATATAAAGGCTAAAGCATCAAATACCATGTATTTGGAACCTCCTTTTACCTTCCACCAGTTAAAAATTGGATTTAGAAGTGTTTGTATTAACAAAATACAAGAACAAAATAAAGTAACCGGCAAAAATCTTTTAAAGGATTGTTTTGGAAGAAAGAATATAACAATAGCCCATAACACAATTGCATTTGCAATTCTAAAAAAATTAGCTATCAAAATAACCACCCTTAAATTTTTTATTAGGATACGTGATTTAATCAATTTTATTCTGAACGAAACGAAAGAACAGGAAAAGTTAATATGGAAATATAATAAACGATAAACTAGCTTTATGGGTGATGGGTTTGGCGTGTGTTGGAAAAACTTAATGTTTCACCGAATGAATGTATATTTTTTGGCGACCATCCAGACAATGATGTGAAAGCAGTCCGAAATGTAGGGATGAAAGGAATTTGGAAAAGGATTTTCAAAGGAAGAACGTTGATACCAATAATCTTTTTGAAACCTTAAGTCAACAGGTAGCGTTAGTGGAAGAAGAAACTTGAAAATAGCCTGTATCAATGATTACTTGGTAATCTAAGATACAGGCTTTATCTATCTTAATTAATTGTCCCTATATATGTGTTAAAGTAAGTCCATTCCTTTTACCACGAAATTTATTAGTATTTTTCACACTACAATTATTATGTCGTACAGTTAAAGACTACATGATTTCTTATTTACTATAGGTACCTTGGAATAAATAATTTATATTTTAATATGTGATGAAGTTGCGGACCTACGATATCAAGGGGTCCCGACTGTGCCGTATGTGTATATCCCTATGAACACTATTCACTTTAGGGAAAAAGAATTTCAGAAACCTTTACTGCCATCAATTGTAGTAGTCAGTATGTCAAACAGCTTATTCTCTTTGTGATTTATAAAATTACTTCTATCAATGCAACCAAATGATACTCTCCCATATCTAATATATTGAAAAAAAAAACAGCTAGTAAGGAGGTGCCAGAATGGGATCATTAAAGGCCTTGGTCAAAAAGGCAAAAAAGGGCGACGGTGAAGCGTTTGTTTTACTTGTAAAGCAATATGAAGATGTGTTGTACCGAACAGCTTATAGATTATTAAACAATGATGAAGATGTAGCTGACGCTATGCAGGATACAATTATCTCGGCTTATGAAAAATTACATACTTTAAAAATTGATGAGTACTTCAATACTTGGATTTGTAAAATCCTAATCAATAAATGTAACAGCCTGCTCAACAAGAATAAGAATGTTTTGGTGATTGATGAAAATTTGCTTCTTCAAAAGAAAGATGATGGATTTCAGAAAATAGAATTAGAGGATGCGCTCAATAGTTTAAATGAAGTCTACAGGTTAGCACTTATTTTATACTATATTGTCGGATTGAATGTTAAAGAAATCAGTGAATTTTTAAAAGAGCCCGAAGGAACTATTAAATCCAGACTTTCTAGGGCCAAGTCGATATTGAGAAACAACTATTATAAAGCTGAGGGAGTGATGGTAAATGAAAAATAGCTTTGAAAAAGAATTTAATCAAATTATGAGTGAGGAGAAAGAGATACCTGAAAAGGTAAGGAAATCTCTGGATCAATCCTACGATATTATTCGAGCTAAATCAAAGAAGAAAAAAGTCAATTTCATTTGGAAAAGAGTAGCTACTGCTGCTTGCGCTATTATCGTAACTGGTGTTGTCTTTACTAATGAAAATGTAATGGCTGGTATTAACGAATTCTTTAACTTTGGAGATAAAGGCATAGAGCAAGCCGTAAATAATGGGTTTATACAAGAAAATAATAGTTCAGTTACCAATCAAGGTATTAATATAACTCTAGATAAGCATTTTTCGGACGCAAATAAATTGGGATTAAGTTTTCAGTTAGTATTTGAAGATTCCTCAATTTTAAATAAGGTAAGTGAGGTCTCGATGGATTACCGATTAAAAAATGGTGATGGCGAATACATCGATGAATTTATTCCAGATACAAAACCCTTGAAGAGTGACAACAGATATGCATCGATTTCTGAACATCAAAATCCAGTATTGGATGTAAAAACGGGGAGAATTCAGTTTGATGTGTTATCCGATTCCAACGAGGGTCTTATTCCTCCTTTAAAAGACGCTGTAATTGAAGTGGAAAGTGTCAATATTTTCTACAACACGGGGGAATTGAAAAAAATTGATGGAAATTGGAAGCTGTCAGTTACCAACAATAACAAAGAAAAAATAAATTCAATTATTGAATATGCAATGCAGGATCAGTCGTCTGTCATTCAAGTTTCCAAAGCTCACGCAAGTCCAACGTCATTAAATCTAAGCTTTTCAGTGGACGGGATCTATGAAAATGAAAATACTTTTGCAAATATGAAAATCGTAGATGAAGATGGTAATGAATATGGGGTAACTGGTTTTAGAAAGAGTACAGAAAATAACAAAACCATTATTTCAACAAACTTCCCAATCACTTCTTATAACAGTTCTAGTAAGCTAAAACTCATTATAGAGGGAATTGGTGAAGTAGAATTATTTAAAAAATAGTTAGCAAAACGAATCCCAATTTTTCCTGTTATTAAAGGATGAGTCGGGATTTTTTTATGATGTTATCGTTGTAAATTTTCCTGACGCAATCCTTTATCTTTATCATTTTTAGGGTAAATAAAAGCCAAAGCAAAAAGAGATGACCACCGAAGATGGTAGTCACCTCTTTTTATTTTGATAAACCTAAAATTAACTCTTTATAGATATCGAAGAATGCAAAGTAGTAATCTTTGATGACATATTCATCTATTTTGTGTGCCATTTTTGTTTCGCCTGGACCAAACATCATAAATGGGAAGTTGTCATCTTTTCCTCGTAATAAGTTTGATGCATCCGTCACACCTGGCGAACCCTTAACAGAAATTTCCAAACATAAATGTTTTTTACCTAGTTCTTTAGCAAGATCAACCATTTCAGAGTGTCCTGAAGTGAAAACACTTGGTAATGACATTGTCACTTCTACATCAATATCAGAGCCATCTTCATTGTATTTGTTAGCTGTTGTGTTGAATAATTCAATCACTTCATCGTTATCAAATTCTGGAATCGTACGCACGTTTATTTCAGCTACTGCTTTTTCTGGAACTGAGTTTACTTGGTTCCCTGCATTAAAAATAGTTGTACTCATAACCAATTTATCTAGAACTTCATTTTTACGATCATCGCCATTCAATTTTTCGTCTACTTCCAATAGATATTTCATCAATGGATTAATCGCGTTATAACCTTGGTCAGGCATAGAACTGTGTGCTGCTTCACCAATAGATGTTACACGAAAGTTAAGTGAGCCTTTGTGAGAGTAAATAATCGTGTCATGAGAAGGTTCAGCTACCCATAGATAATCTACATCATCCATATAGCCCTCTTCGTATAATTTTTTAGAACCTGCGCCACCGACTTCTTCACCAGTCGTTGCCATAAAACGGACAGTACCATTTTGTAGTTCATTATTTTCTTTGAGTTCAATCATCACTAAGGCAAGGTTGACTAAACCTGCTTTCATGTCATTTGTTCCACGACCGTATAATTTTCCGTCTCTTTCTGTCAATGTGAACGGATTTGAAGTCCACTCGCTTTCATCACCAGGAGAAACGACATCCATATGACCAGAAACGCCAATGACTGGACTTCCACTTCCAATTTCAGCCACTAAGTTAACACGAGTGTCTGTAACTGGAACAATTTTTGATTCAATGCCGTATTCAGCAAATAATTTTTTTAAGTAATTTGCCACTTCGATTTCGTTATCATTAATAGATTTAATCGCTATAATGTCAGATAAAATCTTTATCTTTTCTTCTTCTGTAAAATGTTTCAAACTAAATCCCTCCAAAATCTTATCTGTCTATCCTCAATGATAATACAACTGTATTTTACCCAAAAGTCCATTAATAAGTTGGCCATTTAAGGATTCTCTGGAACTATTATACGTCAGTAAAATAACCTAAAATCTCACAGAAGAAAAAGTAGAAAACTCCTAACCACAATGGTTTGGAGTTTTTTGTTTGCAATAAAGTTATGTAAAAAAATGCAAACTTTGTAGCGGATAGTCTAAATATTTTCTGAAATTAGGATGCTACTATTTTAAGTACCAACAACAAGAGCTAAAAATCTTCTTATGAAAGAGTGATGACAATTGTGTGGAATTACAGGATGGATCGATTGGCACCAGGATTTAATTCAGCAAGTAACGACCGTCGAAAAAATGGCGCAGACATTAGCAAAACGTGGTCCAGATGCTTGCAATGTCTTTAGCGAACGTCATGCTGCACTAGGTCATACCCGACTTATTGTGGTTGATCCTTCCGGAGGCGAGCAGCCGATGACCAGGAAATCAAAGAGCGGGGAAGCTTTTACGATTGTCTATAATGGCGAGCTTTATAATACGGTGGATCTTCGCAAAGAATTATCAAGCCGTGGGTATGTATTTCAATCCCATTCAGATACGGAAGTACTTCTTTTTGCTTACATCGAATGGAGAGAAAATTGTGTCGAGAAATTGAATGGCATTTTTGCTTTTGCAATATGGGAGCACGGGCAAGAAAAGCTTTTTATGGCAAGAGACCGGCTTGGTGTGAAACCATTATTTTATAAGCATACAAATAGTACCCTTTTATTTGGCTCCGAGTTAAAAGCGATATTGGCACACCCATCCCAAAAAGCAGAAATCGATCGCGAAGGTCTTCAAGAGGTATTTGGATTAGGCCCTTCCCGTACGCCAGGTCACGGTGTTTTTAGAGGGATAAACGAATTAAGACCGGCTCATTTTCTAAAATTTGATCGAAATGGAATCAAATTAAATCGATATTGGAATGTTGAAAGCCATAATCATACGGATTCATTAGCAGAAACGGTAGAGAAAGTAAGGTTTCTTGTGAAGGATGCGATTGAAAGACAGCTGGTTGCAGATGTTCCTGTCTGTACATTTTTGTCTGGAGGGCTCGACTCTAGTGCAATTAGTGCCATTGCCTCGAACCATTTTAAGCAGCAAGGAAGAGAGGGTCTTCATACGTATTCGATTGATTATGAGAATAACAGTGAGTTTTTCCAATCAAGCTTATTTCAGTCAGATGAAGACCGACCATGGATTGAAAAAATGACTCACTATTTGGGTGTCGATCATCATTCGAAAATCATCACACATGATCAGCTTGCTAACCGCTTGGAAGACGCAGTAAAAGCAAGAGACTTACCCGGGATGGCTGATATTGATTCCTCTCTTCTATGGTTTTCTGAGGAAATCAAACAAGACTTCACGGTGGCGTTGTCAGGTGAATGTGCGGATGAGATTTTTGGCGGGTATCCTTGGTTTTATCGAAAAGAGCTATTACAAGCCGACCGTTTTCCATGGATGAAGTCGGAAACGGAAAGACACATGCTTCTGTTACCTCAATGGCAACAAAAACTGAATCTAAAAGACTATGTGCAAGATCGATACAGGGATACATTACTGGAGGTGCCACGTTTAGATGGAGAAAGTCCTTTAGAGGGACGACGTAGGGAATTGTTCTATTTAAATATGGTTTGGTTCATGGCTACCCTGTTAGAGCGAAAGGACCGTATGAGTATGGCAGCAGGTTTGGAGGTCCGCGTTCCTTTTGCTGACCATCGATTAATTGAATATGTGTGGAATATTCCGTGGGAGATGAAAATGCTTGAAGGAAGGGAAAAGGGAATTTTAAGAAAGGCATTAGAGGGTGTGTTACCTCATTCCGTCTTGTACCGCAAGAAAAATCCTTATCCGAAAACCCATAATCCAGAATATACGAAACTAGTAAAAGAGATGTTAACGAACATCATTGAACGTAAGAGTTCTCCAATTCTTGAATTGGTTTCGAAGCAAAAGGTAAAGGAAATCATTGAATCCGACGGATCTTCCTTTAATGCTCCTTGGTTTGGGCAGCTCATGACAGGTCCACAGCTCATCGCCCATTTGGTGCAGCTAAATTTGTGGTTAGAACTCTATCACGTAAACATTATTGATTGAATAGGAGAGGTACCAATGACTTTGACAGACTATACACAACAACTATTTGCAGATCGAATCGGAGGACCGACGTTCGGACTAACTCACGAGATTTTTAAGTTTGAAAAAATAAAGAGGGCTAAAAAAGCTGCATTAAAAGAGAATCCTCATATCGAATTAATAGATTTGGGTGTTGGTGAACCAGATGCAATGGCCGACTCCACTGTTGTGGAAATGTTATCACGGGAGGCAGCTAAACCTGAAAATCGATTTTATTCCGATAATGGAATTTTAGAATTTAAGGAAGCTGCTGCTCGCTACATGGATGAAGTATTTGGGGTGAGCGGACTCGATCCTGAAACAGAAATCAACCACGTAATCGGATCAAAATCAGCACTCGCGATGTTACCGGCCGCCTTTATTAATCCCGGTGACCTCACGCTTATGCCAACTCCAAGCTACCCAGTTCTAGCAACCTTCACGAAATATTATGGGGGTGAGAACGTGCAGTTGCCCCTGCTAGAAGAGAATGGATTTTTACCACAGCTTACGGAAATTGATCCTGTAACCTTGAAAAGAGCAAAATTGCTTTATTTGAACTATCCAAATAACCCAACAGGTGCTCAAGCAACGAGGGCATTTTTTGAAGAAGTCGTAGCATTTGCAAAGGAACATAATCTTATCGTTGTTCATGATGCAGCCTATGGTGCTTTGGTATTTGACGGCGTTGCCCCACTTAGCTTCTTATCTGTTCCGGGAGCAAAGGAAGTGGGTGTTGAGTTACACTCCCTATCGAAGTCCTTCAATATGACGGGATGGCGAATCGGTTTTATCGCCGGACACCCTAGCCTAGTCAAGGCATTTGCCATGATAAAGGATAACAGTGATTCTGGCCAATTTATCCCGATTCAAAAAGCAGCGGCGTACGCACTATCCCATCCTGAATTGACTTTAAAAACGGCTGAAAAATACTCACGCCGCCATGAAATGCTTGTCCGTGTTCTTTGTGACTGTGGATTTAAGGTGGAAAAACCAAAGGGTTCCTTCTTCCTGTATACAGAAATCCCAATTGGAGTTGAAGGAGGTCCAACCTTCAAAACTGCGGAAGAGTTTGGGGAGTACCTGATCCGCGAGCACTATATTTCGAGCGTGCCTTGGGACGACGCCGGCAGCTATGTCAGGTTTTCGGTAACCTTTGAGGCTGATAGTGAAGAGGAAGAACAGCGGGTCATGGATGAAATTCATACGCGCTTGAAAAGAGTCAGATTTAATTTTAGAGGGAGGTGAGATCATGTTATTTACGAAAATGCATGGCTTGGGCAATAATTATATCTATATTAATTTATTAGAGTTCTCATTAAAGGAACAGGAACTTACCGCTCTTGCAAAAGCTGTTTCAGATGTTAACTTCGGGATTGGCTCTGATGGGATGATCCTGATCTTGCCTTCAGAAATTGCCGATTTTCGGATGAGAATTTTTAATGCGGACGGCTCAGAAGGAAAAAACTGTGGGAATGGGCTGCGATGTGTTGGAAAATTCCTTGTCGATCATTCACTGGTTGAAAAAAACAAGTTCTCGATTGAAACTCTTGGTGGGATCGTCGATGTGACTGTTCAAACAAGCGATGATCTTGTTGCAGTTGATATGGGAGAGCCAAAATTGCGTAAGTGCATGATCCCGATGAAGGGAGATCCTCTTTCAACTACGATTAATATGCCGTTTACGTTTGACGGTAAAGAATATCATCTAACATGCGTTTCAATGGGAAATCCACATGCAATCATCTTTGTAGATGATGTAAATGCTTTTCCGCTTGAGAAAGTAGGACCGCTTATTGAGCACTCAGAGCTTTTTCCTGAACGAGTGAATGTCGGAATCGTCCATGTGAAAGATGGTGGGGAAATTGATTATAGAGTGTGGGAGAGAGGATCTGGAATCACCATGGCGTGTGCCACCGGTGCATGTGCTGCTGTTGTAGCTTCAATTTTAAATGGGAAACTAGCAAAACACCGGCCAGTAACTGTTCACCTTCCTGGAGGTGACCTAGAGGTGACCTGGGATGAAAACAATCATATCTGGCAAAAGGGAGAGGCAGCATATATTTGCCACGGTGAAATAAATGTGCAGGCAATTTTATCAAGATAAATTAGTTTCATTCTTTACGCTTTTTTTCTTTTCCTATCATAAGCTTAAGCCTCTCATTTTTACTGGAAATAATAAATAATTTACTGATATAGCATACTCTGCAGTTGAAGTTGAAACTATGAGAGAAGCTGAAGCTTCATAAAAAACAAGTCAAGGAACCATAGGGACCGTCCCTGTGGTTCTTTTTAATAGTCCAAAAGTCACCATTAAGTCAATATCGTACCCCTATCAGTCAATTTTGTTTCCTGTATTCTGATTTTCGAGCGGTTATAATAAAAGAAAACGGTTTCAAAGAGGGGGTGGTGTAAATGGAGACGAAGACTGCGGTAAATGAAGTACAGCTGAGTCGAAAACGAGAGCTCAAGCCGAAACGAAAAATAAAGTGGAAAAGCGTGTTAACTTATGCTGCTTTTGTTGGACCTGCACTTTTGTTTTTTGTGATGATTCAAATTATCCCTTTCATAATGGGGATCTATTATTCATTTACATCCTGGAATGGGATTAGCTCAGCGGTGGAATGGATTGGATTTGAGAATTATAAAAAGATTTTTACAAACGATGCAAAGTTTTTCAATTCCTTCTGGTTTACCACGAGGTTTATGTTTGCAGCTGTTATCATTAGTAATTTAATAGGTTTTGGATTAGCGTTATTGCTAAATGGCGCATTGAAGACAAAGAATATTTTACGAACGGTCTTTTTTATGCCAAATGTAATTGGTGGACTATTGCTCGGATTTATCTGGCAGTTCATCTTTGTGAAGGGGTTTGCTTCGGTAGGGAAATATACCGATATTGGGATATTTAAGCTTGCATGGTTAGGTGATGAAGCTACTGCCTTTTGGGGAATTGTCATTGTATTTGCTTGGCAAACGGCTGGTTATATGATGATAATTTATATCGCTGCTTTGCAGGGAGTGGAGCAATCCTATATTGAGGCTGCTAGAATTGACGGGGCTTCGAATTGGGATGTATTAACGAAGATTATTATGCCGTTAATTTTACCAGCGTTTACGATTTGTTTCTTTTTAACAATCTCGATGGCATTTAAGATTTTCGACATTAATATCTCGTTGACAAACGGGGGACCGTTCAACTCAACAGAGTCTGTTGCGATTAATATTTATCGGGAAGCATTTCAGTATAATAATTTCGGTCTAGGTACCGCTAAAGCTGTCTTGTTCTTTGTGATTGTGGCAATCTTTACGACTGTTCAAGTTGTGATGACGAAGAAAAAGGAGGTTGAGGCATAATGAACCGAAGATACACAAAAAAGACCTTTCTTTTAGAGATTTTCGGGATTGTGCTAGGTATCATTTTTCTCATCCCATTTTACTTTGTCATCATTAATTCTATGAAAGCTTTTTCTGAGATTTTAATAGATGCGGCTGCATGGCCAAAGGAGCTTCTATTTACGAATTTTGTGAAGGTATGGGACATTATTCATTTTCCAAGAGCGTTTTGGAATTCATTGATTATTACAGTTGCCAGTAATATTGGAATTGTCGTGATTAGTTCGATGGCAGCGTGGAAATTGGTCAGAACCGGTGGAAGGTTTAGTAACTTCTTGTTTATCTTTTTTGTCGCAGCGATGGTAATTCCCTTCCAGTCTGTCATGATACCATTAATGAAGCTCGGTGGGATGCTAGGAATCGTCAATAGTATTCCAGGGATTGTGATTATGTATTTTGGGTTTGGCGTACCACTGTCCTTATTCCTTTTTCACGGATTTGTGAAGACAGTACCAGTTGAAATTGAGGAAGCAGCAAGAATAGATGGTTGTTCGCAGTTTGGCGTCTTTTGGAGAATTGTTTTTCCATTATTAAAGCCAATAACTGTGACGGTGATTATTTTAAACACATTATGGATTTGGAATGATTACTTATTGCCTTTACTTGTGTTGACAGATGCAGAGCTGCGAACCATTCCATTAGCAACAAGCTCTTTCTTTGCTCAGTATACAAAACAATGGGATATGGGATTAGCAGCGCTTGTTCTCGGTATCACACCGATCATCATCTTCTTCTTGTTTTTACAAAGACATATTATTAAGGGAATTGCTTCAGGTTCTATCAAATAGGGTTATACGTTTTTGTATAATATAAAAATTTACATGATAAAGGGGGAAACAAGTTAATGAAACGCAAATTGCTTTTGTTAACAATGGCTTTGTTTTTAACTATCCTTGGCGCTTGTTCGGATAAGGAGAAGACAACTGGTAAGGGCGAAGGAGGAAAAGATGGGGAGACCGTTACTCTAAACCTGATGCAGTTCAAGGTTGAGATTGCAGATCAGCTACAAGCGATGATTGATGAGTATGAGAAAGAACATCCAAACATCAAGATTAAGCTTGAAACAGTTGGTGGTGGTGCTGATTATGGTGCTGCGTTAAAAGCAAAATTTGCTTCAGGCGATGAGCCCGATATTTTTAACAATGGTGGATTTAAGGAGCTAGAGCTTTGGAAAGAGCGCTTAGCGGATCTTTCAGATGAGCCATGGGTAGAGCATGTGTTACCAATCGGTAAAGTTCCAATGACAGATACAGATGGTAAGCTATATGGTATGCCTGTTAACTTAGAAGGCTATGGCTTTGTGTATAACAAGGATTTATTTGAAAAAGCTGGCATTACAGAAGCTCCAAAAACATTCTCAGAGCTAGAAGAAGCTGCAGTAAAGCTTAAAACAGCAGGGATTGTTCCTTTCTCAGCTGGTTATGGAGAATGGTGGGTAATTGGTCAACATTTATTGAATATTCCATTTGCCCAACAGGATGATCCTGTTAAATTTATCGAAGGTCTTTATGCTGGAACAGAAAAAATTGTCGGTAATAAGCATTTTGAAGATTTTAAGAATGTTTTAGATTTAGAGTTAGAATATGCAAATGATAATCCACTTACAACCGATTATAATACTCAAGTTACCTTATTTGCATCTGGTGAAACGGCCATGCTACAACAAGGGAACTGGACAGAAAACATGATTTATGAAATTAATCCTGAAATCAACATGGGCTTCCTTCCGATTGCAATGACTGATGATGAAGCAGCAGCAAATCGTCTACCAGTAGGCGTACCAAATAACTGGGTTCTTAATAAAAATTCAAAGAATCTACAAGAAGCAAAGGATTTCTTAAATTGGATGGTGTCTTCAGAAACTGGTAAACGTTTTATTACAGAAGAATTCGCGTTCATCCCTGCATTCGATAACATCGAACCGACAGGATTAGGTGATCTTGGTCTATCAATTCTGGAATACTCTAAGGATGACAAAACAGTTCCTTGGACTTGGTTTAGATGGCCAGATGGTGCAAATATGGAGAAAGCAGCAGCTATCCAAGAATATGCAGCAGGAAAAATTGATTACGATGAATTATTAGCTCGTTTCCAAGAGACATGGGATAACCTGAAGTAATCGATAATCGCTAGGCAGTTTTTCAGTGATTACTCCCTTTTTTGTAGAAAGCATGTCTATACTAGACGTGCTTTCTATTTTATACTATTAATGTATATATTTAGGGGGAGATGCCCTTTTGTTTAAGAAGAGTATTCGGAATAGACTGATTGTGTTATTGCTGGTAACAACAATCGTGCCGTTTGGAACGTCAATTGCAATTACATATTTTCATATTAAAGAATCTTTAAAGGATCAAGTCGTTCAAGAGAATAAGAGTCTCTTATATCAAGGCAAGGAAAATCTTACGAGCTATATCCGAGAGCTTAATGGATTATCGCTCTCCCTCTATAATAATCCTGATATTGTCAGTTATTTAAGGTCATCTTATAAGGAAAATCATTATCCGACCTTGGATACGCTGAAGGATGTTTTGCAAACGATTTTATATGCGGAGGAAAATATTGAACGGGTCTATATTACTTTTTCAAATGATAACCGAATTATCTCCATCTCAAAGCAATCAGCGGTCGTATTTGCAAACAAGGTAGGGAATGGTAACGAAGAGGTCTTCGAAAAAGCCAAAAATAGCCCGGGTAATATGTATATTGAACCTATACATATGCAAAAGAATTTGGACAATATTGTAACTGTCAAACGGCCGAAAACAGTATTATCGATTCATCGTTCTTTTATCAATTCACCGTCTAATGATGTTCTTGCTTTTGTCACATTGGAAATTACACCAGATAAAATCCTTGAATTAAGTGAAAATCTATATAACGAAGAAAATGAGGAATTTTATATCGTTTCAGCTGAAGGAGATTTTATCTATCAATCCAAACAAAAGGAAAAGGCAGATCACAAAGCGTGGATTGACACATTAGTCCATACAAATGAGGAACAGGGGACAATGGAGTGGAGTGATGATTCATTTAATGGTGTCATGGTCTTTAATAAACTCCCAGAGATTTCAGGGAACTGGATGTTAGTAAAGAGAATTCCGTATACCACTCTATATGAAAGTGTTAATAATGTAGCGATTATTAACATCTTGTTTGGGGTCGTTGGATTAATTTTAGTTGTGCTAGCGACTTTATTCGTCTCCTTTAAAATAACGTCACCGATTCGCATCCTTCTACACAATATCCATCAGGTTGAAGAAGGGAACATGGATGTGAATTTTCAACCACTAGGTGAGGATGAAATTGGGGTGTTAGGGAATCGCTTTAAGCAAATGATTGAAAAAATTAATCATCTTATTAATAAGGAATATAAGCTGGAACTAGAAAACAAAACCAATCAATTACGTGTACTTCAATCACAAATTAATCCACATTTTTTATACAATGCACTTCAATCTATAGGTACACTTGCGCTTAAAAACAATGTACCACAAATTTATTCGTTGATTACTCAGCTTTCGAAGATTATGAGATACGGAATGAATATGGACGAAGACATAATTCCACTGATTAAAGAAATAAATTATATAAAGGCGTTTCTTCTTTTACAGAAAGAAAGATTTGGAGAGCAATTAGAATTCATCATTGATGTTGATGAAAATGCTCAATTTGTGAAGGTCCCAAAAATGATCCTGCAGCCTATCATTGAGAACTATTTCAAGCATGGATTTGATGATCGGACAGAAACTGGTAGCATCACGATAACATGTACAGTCGAACAAAATGAGCTACACATTGCCGTAAAGGACAATGGCACGGGTGTAACTGAAGAAAGACTTCAAGAAATCTTTTCGTATTTTCATAGTGAAACGGGTTTGGGCGAGGGAACCAATATTGGACTCAAGAATGTGTATTCTAGATTAAAGCTTTATTATCATGACCAAGCAGCTTTACAACTTCAAAATAATGAGGAAGGTGGTCTATTAGTTACCATGAGACTTCCGATTGATGTGAAAGGTGCCGATTATGAAAGCCATTATTATTGATGATGAAAAGCATGTGCGTGAAGGACTTCTCTTACTAGCAGAGTGGAAAAAATTCGGGATTGATACGATTTTTGAGGCGAAAGACGGGGAAGAGGCTGTGAAAATCATTTCGGAGCATCAGCCAGAGATCATTTTTACCGATATGAGAATGCCAAAAAAAGATGGAATCAGTCTTTTGAAGTGGATAAGCAAGTCCGGGATTTTGAGTAAAACAATTGTCGTAAGCGGTTACGATGATTTTGAATACATGAGGAATGCCATTTTTTATAAAAGCTTTGATTATTTATTAAAGCCGATTGAGCCAGACGTGCTTAATGAAACATTAGAAAAGGCTGTAAACGAATGGAAGGAGCAGGCCCTTCATCAAAGGACATTGGTCACTCCGAATACATATCAAAAAGAGAAAACAGGAATCCATTTGATTGAAGAATTCGTTAGACAAAATTATCAGAAGGAAATCAATCTACAAGAAATAGCTGACCGTTTCTTCTTTAGCAGGGAGTATATTTCAAGGAAATTCAAGCAAGAATTTGATGATACGATTACTGATTATGTAATGAAAATTCGGATGGAAAAAGCAAAAGAATTATTAGAAAATCCACATTTGAAAATATACGAGATTGCTAATCATGTCGGATATCAGAATGAGAAATACTTTAGTAAGCTATTTAAAAAGTTAATTGGGGTAAGACCGAATGAATATCGAAATATGAAACTGAAGGTAAAATGATCAAATTGGAGGACGAATCGATGCTACAAGTTACAGTTTGGAATGAAAATCGCCATGAGCAGAAGGATCCGATTGTACGAGAGGTATACCCGGAAGGCATTCATGGGGCGATCGCGGGTTTTTTGAAGGAAGAGCAGATCCAGGTTAGAACAGCAACCCTTGATGAGCCAGAACACGGCTTAACAGATGATGTTCTAGCTCAGACAGATGTTTTAGTGTGGTGGGGGCATCTTGCCCATCATGAGGTAAGTGATGAGATTGTTGAAAAGGTGAAGCAACGGGTTCTTGACGGGATGGGGCTAATTGTTCTTCATTCAGGTCACTTCTCGAAAATTTTTAAAGTCTTGATGGGAACATCCTGTGATTTAAAATGGCGAGAAGCGGATGAAAAAGAAAGAATTTGGATTGTTGACCCAAGTCATCCGATTGTGGAAGGGCTTGATGAATATATCGAGCTTGAAAAAGAAGAAATGTATGGGGAGCATTTTGATATCCCAGCACCTGACCAGCTGTTAATGGTGAGTTGGTTTGAAGGTGGAGAGGTATTTCGAAGTGGGTGTACGTATCAAAGAGGAAAAGGGAAAATTTTTTATTTCCGCCCAGGGCATGAGACATACCCAACCTACTATCATAAGGACATTCAACAAGTGATTCGTAATGCAGTCAAATGGGCAAAGCCTACTAAACTACCAAAGCCTATTTATGGGAATGCGAAACCACTTGAAGAAATTAAAGCAAGTAAATAAATACATAGGGAGGAATACACGAATGAGTAAAGTGAAAATTGCTGTGATTGGTTGCGGGAGTATCGCCCAGCACCGTCATTTACCTGAATATGCGATGAACGATAATGTAGAGATTGTTGCAGTCTGTGATATTGTCGAGGAACGAGTAAATAAGGTCGCGAGTGAATATGGAGTAAAAGCATATACAAGCTATGAAGAGCTTCTTGCAAATACTGAGGTTGAAGCAGTTAGTGTTTGTACACCAAACTATTTGCATGCGCCAATCTCGATTGCAGCATTGGAAGCAGGAAAGCATGTGCTTTGTGAAAAACCAATGGCTACTTCTAAGGAAGAAGCGTTGAATATGATTGAAGCAGCGAAGAAATCTAACAAGAAGCTGATGATTGGGCATAATCAGCGATTTGTAGCCTCTCATCAAAAGGCAAGACAGATGATTGAAGATGGTGTACTAGGAAAAATTTATAGTTTCCGAACTGCCTTTGGACATGGTGGGCCGGAAGGATGGAGTGTGGACGGAAAGGAAAGCTGGTTTTTCAAGAAGAACGAAGCCTTTATAGGGGCAATGGGTGATCTTGGTGTCCATAAAACAGACTTGTTACGTTTCTTGTTAGGGGAAGAGTTTGTCGAGGTTGGGGCGTTCATTGAAACAAGTGCAAAGGAAAACGCAGATGTAGATGATTCAGCGGTTTGTATTTTACGAACAGAATCTGGAATTATTGGAACATTGGCTGCGAGCTGGTCCTATGTTTCAAAGGAGGATAACTCAACGATTATTTATGGAGAAAAGGCGATATTACGTCTCGAGGATGATCCTGTTAATAACCTCGTTATTCAATATAAAAATGGCGAGGTTGTGAAATGTGAATTAGGCGGTATTCAAACAAATGAAAATGGTGGGCAAACAAATTCACAGGTTATTTCTCATTTTGTCCAATCGATTGTTACCGACACAACTCCACCTGTACCAGGGGAAGAAGGAATGAAATCGTTACAGGTGATTTTGTCAGCACTTGAATCAAAAGAGACAAAGAAGATTATGACTATCAACTGAGGTGTAAAACATGAGTAAACTGCGAATTGGAATAATAGGTGCTGGTGGAATCGCACAAGCACGACATATCCCAGCATTCCAACAATTATCTGAGCATGTCACAATTGAAGCCATTTGTGATGTGAATGAAGAAATCGCAAAAACTGTTGCAGAAAAATTCCAAATTTCAAAGATCTATACAAACTATCACGAAATGTTTGCTGAGATTGACGCTGTCGTTGTTTGTACACCGAATAAGTTTCATGCGGAAATTTCGATAGCTGCACTCGAAGCAGGCGTTCATGTTTTATGTGAAAAACCAATGGCCATATCAACAGAAGAAAGTCAGGCAATGGTTGATGCTGCCAACAGATCAGGCAAAGTGTTGGCGATTGCCTATCATTATCGTTTTCTAAAAGACTCACAAGCTGCAAAAAAATTAGTTTTAGAAAATGAAATTGGTGAACCAATCGTTGCAAGGGTAAAAGCATTGAGAAGACGTAAGGTTCCAGGCTGGGGCGTATTTACCAACAAGGACCTGCAAGGCGGAGGAACCCTGATCGATTGGGGCTGTCATTTCTTAGACCTATCCTTATGGCTACTAGGAAATCCAGAGCCTGTGGAGGTAATGGGTACAGCCTATAACCGCCTCAGTAAAATTCCGAACCAAGTCAATCAGTGGGGCAGCTTTGATTCGGAAACCTTCAATGTGGATGACCATGTGACTGCCTATATTAAATTTCAAAACGGTGCTTCAATGCTATTTGAAACATCATGGTCAGCAAATATTCCGAAGGATGAGGAAGGAGTTAGCATTTCGGGGCTTAAGGGTGGAATCGATCTCTTTCCACTTCAACTGAATCAAGCGAAGCATGGCATGCTATTAAATACAGTTGCGAACTGGGTACCCGGTGAAGACTCCGCCGATCTACCACAAGCGAAAAACTTTGTTGATAGCTGTCTAGGATTAGATGAACTTATAGTGAAACCAGAGCAAGCCTTACAAGTATCCAAAATCATCGATGCGATTTATAAAAGTAGTGAAACAGGAGCAAGCATTAACTTTATTCAGTAGAAGTCCCCTACTTCGATAAATGGGGAATGAATGCAAAAAGCGTACCCACTTCAGTGGAGGTTCAAACCATGACTGAAATTAAGGAACTCAGACTAAGATCGTCACATCCTGTGACAACGTCTGAGTGACCCACTTCGTGTGGGCCTAAAGCCTCCGGCGGATGCCACGATTTTTCAGAGGTAGTTTTTCGAGCAAACTCGAAAAAAATCGGGCGCAAATACGCCAAGGCGCATTTGATATTATAACGGGAGGGAACCGAATAATGAAACTAGGAGTATTTACCGTTTTATTTTCAGAAAAGAGCTTTGAAGATATGCTCGATTATGTAGCAGCTTCTGGATTACACGCAGTAGAAATTGGAACTGGTGCATATCCAGGAAATGCCCATTGCGACCTTGACGCATTGTTAGAAAGTGAAGAAAAACGAAACGAATATATGGAAAAAGTGGCATCGCGTGGATTACAAATAAGCGCGTTTAGTTGTCATGGAAATCCCATTTCACCTGATAAATCGTTTGCCGAGGAGTCACATCAGGCTTTGGTGAAAACAATTCAGCTTGCTAGCTTACTAGGTGTTCCAGTTGTGAACTGTTTTTCAGGCACTGCAGGAGACCATGAAGGTGCGAAATTTCCAAACTGGCCGGTTGCTCCATGGCCAAATGAGTATAGTGATGTTTTAAAATGGCAATGGGAGGAAAAATTAATTCCGTATTGGAAGGAATGGGGACAATTTGCCAAAGATCATAACGTGAAGATCGGGCTAGAGCTTCATGGTGGGTTTTTAGTTCACACGCCTTATACCCTTCTTAAATTGCGAGAGGAAACATGTGATGCAATTGGCGCGAACCTCGACCCAAGTCATTTATGGTGGCAAGGAATTGATCCTGTAGCGGCAATCAAAATCCTAGGTAAGGCAAATGCAATCCATCATTTCCATGCGAAGGATACGTATATTGATCAAGACAACGTCAACATGTATGGGCTAACAGACATGCAGCCATATGGTGAGGTTCAAACGAGAGCATGGTCGTTCCGTTCTGTGGGCTGTGGACATAGTTTACAAGAATGGTCAGATATGATGAGTGCACTACGAACATATGGATATGATTATGTTGTAAGTATTGAGCATGAGGATCCAATCATGTCTATTGAAGAAGGATTTAATCGAGCTGTCCGAAATTTAAAGTCAGTCTTGCTTGAGGAAGTACCAGGGAATATGTGGTGGGTGTAAAAAAGTAAATTCTGGTGCCTGGCCCCTAGTACGGTAAAGTATTACCGTACCGGGGGTCAGGCGCTTTTTCAATTAATTGTAAGAAAGATTTCATTTACCGCTAAGCACCCGACTAGTTTATAATTAAAAGAGTTAAAAATGGATTAGTTTCCTATGAATCCACGAATATGTAAGTAGGTGAGTCCAATCGATGTTATTGAAACACGGGTGAGAGGGTTTATTACAGATATTCAGCACCCTAAACAAAAAAAGAAGATTAATATAAATGAGTTAGAGCTTCAGTTGCGAAGGATAATCGACGATTATTTTGAAATGGACGGGTATGCTTTATTTTATTCTGCGATTCAAAACCTACAAGCTGAAGGACAATTGACTCCAATTCAAAATAAACAATACAACGGAAGGTCACCTGCACTTCCACTATTTTATTGGGTAAATATAAAGGTTCAGGAGGATCAGTGGGATCGTCTTGAGATGATGAAGATAAGTGATACATTTGATTTTTCCTTTTATGAACGTCATCCGGAATGGCAGACGAAAGAGGAATGGGCACGAATCCAGAAGCTATACCATTTTCTTCAATCCAGTCAGGAACGGGAAATCGTGTCAGTTGAAGAAAGAAGCCTTGAGCTCTTTGGCTATGAAAAATTCTTGCTAGATAGTGAAAGCTTTCCTGAAGGAAGTGGCTTTTTAGCTAGAATAGGAGTAGCAGAAGAACAGCTGAAAATGGTGCACTACGGCGAACCATTTGTGTTTTGGATGAAACAAGGGGTAGAGATGAACGATATTCAGAGAATCCTGATTGTCGAAAATCTATCATTCTTTCATACCTCCATACAGTTATTGGAGGCAGAGAAATTAGATTATGAGCCTGAGTTGATTATTTATGGCGAAGGGACAAAGATTGAACGGAGCTTTTCTTTTTTCTTCCGAATGTTTCCGGCTAAAAACTATCTTTTCTATTACGCAGGAGATTTAGATGCTGCGGGATACGGAATTATGGTCAGACTGATTGAAAAATACCAAGATTGCAGTATTCAGCCTGCCTTAAAGATTTATCGCAAAATGCTTGAATGTGTGGAACAAAAGAATACGCAAAAACGTGGACAAACACAAAATATCACCTACCGTGACTCCTTTTTTCAATGGTTTACGGAGCCTGAGCAAGCAATACTTATGGATTTGTGGCAGGAAAATATGCGAATCCCTCAAGAAGTCTTAACAATCGAAACATGGAGGAGATGGATGTGAACGAATCATGGGAAGGGTTTGCCCAGCGCATGCAACGGTTAAATCCTCTGTTTGAGCTTGGGAGGGGAATGGAAGTTGGAGAGCTAAAGCCTCATATCCAAACGATTCTCATGCATGTATTAATCACCATCTTTTACCGAGAATTAAATGATGATGATAATAGACGCAAAACAGATATTAAGTATATGGTTGATGATTCAATCAAACAAATGAAACTATTAGCAGATGAGAAGCAAATAGAACGGATTACAAGTGGGCTTTTGTACCAGGGAAAAGAAGAATTTAGTCAACCGTTTGAAGCCCTATATTACGACGAAATTAGGCAGTCGTGGGAGACTCAAGTCTTTCGCTATGTCACAATGGATGAGTTATATACGAATTTAGAGATGGGTGGCCAGGTTGTCTATAAGCTGACCGATGTCGCTCAGGAAATGATTTTTATGAGCAGGGAAATGGCTGAGGAATTTTCGATCACGATTGAACAGCTCTATAGTATTCAGTTAATCAAAAACGGTAACTTCAGAAAAGCTACTCGAAACCTCGATCACCTCATATCACGGGTCAACCGCTTAATGGCAAACGAATTCTCCTTTCAAAAGGAAATGATCAACAATCCAAAAATTTTATTGATTGAAGAGGAATGGCAAAGGGCAGACAATCGTGTTGAGATTGAAAAGCAATTTGAAGAAGAAAAAAATCACTTTCGCACCATCACGAGCATGATTGAAAAATCGAAACGAACCAATGATGAAGATGATTTTATCCAAAAGGAATTGATTCTTCTTCAAGAAAAAATTGGTCATACAAGGCAGTTACATGATCGCTTTGCAAAGCTTGTGATCCAAAATATTTCATATGAGATGAAATTAAAGGTAGAAAACCCATCATTGTTTTGGGAAAATAGTTTGGTTTCATTTCGGGAACATTTTTATGAAGATTGGATTATGAAAGAAGGAGTTACTTCTTTTACAACCGTTGAACAGATATTGTCGCCATTATTTTCACCGAAAAATGAATTTATTTTGCCCCTTGATTGGGTTTGGGGAGAACAAGAATTCGATGGAATTGAATCAGATGATGAATTAATTGAAGATGAGGAAGAAGAAAATGTGACTGCGAAGCGGGTAACGGACTGGGATTCGGTTATTTCGGCATGGAGTTACGTGTTTCAATATTTACAAACATATGGAGAGTTTTCGTTAACTGATTTAAAGGACCTGCCACTTGAAGTACAGGATTTATGGTTTGAAGAGTCAGAAACGATTGATTTATGGATGATGTTTGATAAAAAACCGCTTAAGGTTCAAGTGCTTTATCGAAAGGAAGAAACCTTAAGTGATGAGAGGGAAATTCTTCTTTATAAATTGATGATGGAATATCCTCAATTTCAAGTGTTTGAAGGATTGAAGATCTATACAAAGTTTGAGCATCGTGCCGAGCCTTTCCAATGGTATCAAATGAAAATTACCCCATTTAAAATCTGTGTAGAGGAGGGGAAGTAAATGGATGCAGAAATCGTCAAAAAGGCGTCCGCTGTCTATTTTACATTATTAAAAGAGAAGGTTATTGATGAAAACAGTGAGCACTTCCAAACGTATTTTGAGCCAGAAGTAAGACAGACCGTTCTCTTATTAGCAGACGAATCTGGTACCTATATCATTGAAGCACCGAAACGCATTCAGTTAGTGGTCCAGCCTACCGGTTCAGTGTTTGCAACAAATTTCACCCATATGAAGGATAAGCACAAGCAAATTGAAACGAAAAAACACTTTCATTTGATTAGTATTGTGATTATGGCATTTTTGGCAACAATTGACCGCAACCAGGCTGCTAAAATTCGTACAAAACGTGAAGGAATTAGCTTCTATGCATTAGAGCGGCAAGTGAATGATCTAATCGTGAATTGGGAGAGCATTCTAAAATCTAAGCCTACCTTCGGAGAAGAAGAACGAATTGATATGAAGGAAGTTGTAACCACATGGAAGTACATGGAGGTCGACACCGAGAATTACGGGCTAAAAAAGGGAAATCGCCGAACAAGAATAGGGTTAATTGCAAGTAGCATGCGCTTATTAGAAACAGAGGGGCTAATCGTCATTCTGGATCGAGATGATATACCAAAGGTGTTTCCAAAGAGTGAGCTTTTCGAGCGAATTGAATACTTGTATCACGATTACGATCGGTATGAAGTATTTAAGAAATTAATGACAGCTGAGGAGGATGAGCATGCCGAAAATCTTTTCGATTAGAATTGCGGGCCTGAAATATGATGGCATGCAAAAACAATATAAAGATACCACCTTCAATTTTCATAATGATGAGACCTCAACAAATGGTTTGATTGCGATGATGAATGGCGGCGGAAAAGGTGTGTTCCTACAAACGATTTTCCAAATCCTTAAGCCCGGAACGTCGTGGGGAAAACAAAACAATCGTTATTATCAACAATTCTTCTTTAATAATAAAGAGCAATTTATTCCTTATACCTTTCATGTCGCCATTCAATGGGAATTGGACGGTGCCGATCATCGTCATTTGATTACAGGTGGAATGTTCTCAGCCGAACAGCGAATCTCAATAAACGATGAAAGTGGAAATGAAAATAAAACACTGGAACAAGAAGCGAAAATATTGCCTGATATTACTTTTTATACAAGGGAATTTGACAGGAAAGAGGAAGCCGCCCTTGATCATATTCCACTTTATGAAAATGATGAGCTAGCCGAAACGGAGAGCCTGAAGGATTATTTAATGTGGAATGGATATGATGTCTACCGGGATACGAAGAAGCATTATCGCATCCTTGATACATACGGAATTAACCGTAAGGATTGGGATATTATGAAGGAAATCAATAAGGATGAAGGCGGGGTTGGAAAATACTTTGAGGGAGCTGAGGATGATCATTCCCTGTTTCAAAAGCGAATTATTCCGACTGTTAGTCAAGTTTTGCATCGGACCGAGCACCAAAAAAACGATCTTGTGGAAATTTTTAAGAGCCAGGCTAGTATTGCAAAGGACCTTCCTGTTCTTTTAAAAAGAGAGCAAGCCCATAAAGAGTTTTTAGAAGACATTGTCCCATTTGAAGAGCATATTGCAATTGGAGTCGAACATAAAGAAATTGCTAGTGCGAGTATCAAGATTGGAAGACAGCTACTTGGTGCGTTGGAGCATGTAAAGCAAATTGAAGAGGAAACCCAGCTTACATTAGCGAAAGAGATGGAGAACCAAACCGTAAGGCAAGAAGAGTTGCGCTTTCAAAAGGAAAATTTGGAGTATGCCAAAGCTCACCGAGAGGTCATGGACTGGGAAAAGAAATTAGATGCGGAAAAAGAGAAGCACACTTCCCTTCAGGAAATTGTGAATGAGAAACAGGAGCGTAAGGAACAACTGAGTTTTCAGCTCTTATTAAAAGAGTGGAGTGAAAACGAACAAAGCATTCGTGCCCTGTCACAGCAAATTATGAAATTGGAACAAAACAGTGGCTTAGAGCAAGTGAATCAACGAATGGAAGAAATCAAACAGGAAGCCCTAAAGCAATGGGAATCGTCCTATCAATCACTCCAGGAAGCTGTTAAACAGTATGTTGGGTACCAAAAGTTCTTAACTAAAAAGGAAAAAGAACTTTCTCGACAGGATAAGAAACAGACACAGGAATTAGCAAAGCTTAGTACGGAAATCGATTTTCTTTATACCCAGATGCATAACTTTGAGTCTAAGGAAGCGGAGCTTATCCAAGAATTTGGTGACCGTTTAACGTATGACTTTCAGGGCTTGTTGGGTCACATTTCTAAACAAATCGAAGACAAAAAGGCTAGATTAGAAGACTTGGAGGCAAAAGAGAAAGAATCGAATGAAACACAAAATCGTCTTGCCACTACACATGGTACGCTAGTCCAAGCGATAAAATTTTTAGAAGAAAAATGTGACGCACTCAAAGCATCAAAAGAAGAGCAAGACCATAAAGAAGCAAAACTAGTAGATAAGCTTTATGGATTAATAGATGAAATCACGACACCATTTACACATTCGTTATTATCGAAATATGCCATTCAAATAGAAGGATTACTTGACGAGAACCGTAATCTTGCCGAACAAATAAAAAAAGAACTATGGGAAACACAAATCGACCATTCATTAAATGATGAACCCTTCTGGATTCCGAATAAGGATGTGAAAGAATTAAAGGAATGGATTGATGAAAAGACTGGTATTGATGTGTTTTACGGAACTCAATATCTACAATCCTTAACGAAAGAGGAGATGGAAAGCATTGCTTTAACGTATCCGCTCCTTCCTTATGGGTTGGTCGTAAGTGGCCAGCAATGGCAAAAAATTAATACACAGGTCCTTTCAGGAAGAATGTTTAAAAGCCCTGTTCCAATTTTCCTTCGGGAGGAAATGAGCAGTGAAAAACAACAATTATCGTTTGTGGTCATTAACGGGACAGAGCAAGAGCTATTAACAGATAAAAATCAGTTTACCAAATGGAAAATTCAAATCGCCAAACAAATTGAAGACAAGAAAGACACCCTTGGTGAAATGGAAAAGACAGAAGGATCACTACGTCGCATTTTACAAGAAATCGATCGATTTTTATCAGGGGAGCTTTCGAGTGATATAGAAAAAGCGCTCCATCAAGAACAAAATGCTCTACTAACTAAGAAAACAAACTTACAGGAAGTCATCACACAAGAAGCAAAGGAAAAAGAAATCCAGCTTCAGCTAAAGGAACAGCTAGAAAAGACAACTGGAAAGATTGAAAAGCTTAGAAAAGATGTGGAAGTATTAGAGGAGTTTGAAAAGGAAAAATCACTCTATCAAGAAAATAAACGGGTGAAAATAGAGAAAGAAAAACAAAAGGAAGCCTTAAATCTTGAGCAGCAAGAACTAGGTGACAAGCAACAACAGATTGCCCAGCTCCAAACCAAGTGGAACCAAACATATGTAGAATGGAAGCTTACAACCGAACAAACAATTAAAGAGATCGCTACCTTTATTAGTGAAGCGGTGTTTCCAGCTGATGAGAAAGCAGATGAATGCGAAGAGGTACCACGCCTATCACCACATTTGCTAGAAGATCTAAAAGGTAATATTGAAGAGCTTAAACAACTCCAGAAATCAAAAGAAGAACAGGCCCATGAATTACTCGTTATTCAAGCGACCAGAGAAGCCGAGCAAAAGCAGCAAATGAAACTGGAGAAAAAACTCAATGCCCAAAATGAGGAATGGAAACAAGCTCCAGAACCGGATGAACCATTAAGTATATTGGAAAATATGATGCAAACTGCCCAAAAGGATGCAAGGACGGCGGAAAAAGCAGAGCGGGAACAAGGGACTGCTGTAACAGTAGCAGAAACATCCTTAAAGCACGCCAAAGAACAACGTGTCAAAGCAGGGAAAAAGGTCAAAAAGTATGATAAACAGCCTGAGGAATGGGAAGATCTTGATTTAGAAGTGAAGGAAATTGAAATCAAGGATCAAACAAAAGTAACAATTGAGGAAATCAAGAAGGTTGAGAAACGTCAAAAAGATACAGAAACGCTAATTGCGGGTTATGAAGGAGATTTGTTAACTCTGTCTGTTATCCTAAAAGAAGAAGCGGCCGTCTTCACGGATCAAGATGTGGAAAAAATCAGGACTCAAGGAAAAACCTGCATCTTATCCTGGTGTGAAGAACATCAAGCTATTCAAGAAGATGGGCAAGAAAAGCATGCGAAAATTGACCAATCCTTAAGAAACTTAAAGCTTACTATTGAAGGAAAGGATTGGGAAATACGTTTTAAAAACGAAGTGTTAACAACACTCGACCATTTGGATACAAGGCATTATGCCCATATTCAAAGCATCGTGAAAAACATGAAACGTTTTTCGCAAAGTGGATTAGAGCAATTAGAACGTGACAAAGAACGTGCTGAAAAGGCCCAAAGCTTTTGGGCAAGCCGTGCCAGCATGAAAGTGATGAGCATTTCAGAGGCGATTCGTTCGATGATCGCGAAAATGAAACTAAAAAATGAACGAGGAACTTTTCCACTCGTCCAGTTAAAAGATGATATTCTACCTAAAAAGGCGGACGAGATCGAACCACTTCTAAAGCAGCATTTTGTCGCAGCCATTAATAAAATTACAAAGAAATTTGATATTATCGATGACAATAATCGTGCGTTAGACCAAGAAATAAAGGAGCTCATAAGTGATGAGCAAATTTTATTTGTCTCACTTCGAAATCGATATCCAGAGCTTCTTGTCTATAATATGCGAACTGATAATGCCTTTATGTACGGGAAACCACAAAAGGAGCATTATTCAACCTGGCAAACTATTAATCAAGGTTCTAGAACGAAATCTGATGGTAGTGGAGGACAAAAATTGTCAGCCAGAATGGTGATGATGATGATGTTATTATCTGTGAAAAGCGAAACAGACCAAAGCTGGGTACCGTTGGTCTGTGATAATCCGTTTGGACAAGCGGCATCGGCACACGTCCTTGATCCAATCTTCGCCGTTGCTGAAAAACTAAAGTTCCAGTTCATCGTCGTTACTCCGCCAGAGCTGGTGAAGACGGAAATCAGCCAACGATTTGACGCCTATTATAAATTAGACTTCATTCGCGAAAAAGGAAAAGAAATTGTTTCGGATACGATTGTTCCGGCTTTTAGGATTTATCAATAAGTGGGACAGAGGGATGGGGCCCTTGTCCCATCCACGTACAATTCTGGGGTCTGACCCCTGGTGCGGTATAGTATTACCGTATCTGGGTCAGGCTCCTTTTTCTATTTTTCGATAAGAACAAGGAGAAAGCAAGTTAGGAACCACAAGAACCGTCCCCATGGTTCTCCCGTTTACTAGATTCAATCGTTTCGATAAATTTTTCGATGGTTGGTGTTAGGTAAGTATCGGCTCTTCTTATGAAAACCGTTTTTATTTTACTATATTGCTCTGGTAGCTTATGAAATTGAATGAGACCGTTATTTTCCAGTTGTTTCACCTCTGATTTTGGAACGAATGCAATGCCAAGTCCCATTGCAGTACTGCGCAAGATTGTTTCTAATGTACCGAATTCCATTATTTTTTTGGGGGCAAGGTTTTGATCTTTATACCATTCTGCAAGACGTGCCCGATATCCGCAGCCTTTGCTAAAACATAAAATAGGTTCTTCTGTTAACTCTTCAAGAGTGGAAACACGATTATCAGAAATGAGGACGAGTTCTTCTTGAAATACTTCATGAGACACAAGGTCTGGATGGGGCTTTGTTTCGGTAATAAAGGCACCATCCAGCCTATGATGCAATACGTCCTCTACTAATGTATTTGTGACCCCAGTAAATATAGATAGATCAACATCTTTATATTTTTTTACATAGCTTGATAGGATTTTAGGTAAATGAATGACGGTTTCCACTGTACCAATTTCTAATTTTCCTGATGGTTCCTGGTCGGTTTGAACAGCTTGTTTCATTTCTTCTGTTAATGCTAATATTTTTTGACTATAGGTTAATAGTTTTTTTCCTTCTGGTGTTAGGCTCATACCCCGTCGATGTCGATTAAACAACGGAGTATTCATTTCAGCTTCTAGCTTACGAATTCTAGAGGTTATATTTGATTGTACGTATTTCAAGTCTTTTGCTGCTTCTGTAACGGTCCCTTTTTCAGCAACCAACTGAAAAATTTCTAGGTCTTTAAATTCCACTGTGATTCCTCCCCCGTGATTATTCTCTAATGTTATGATATCACGAAAAATGATAGTAGTTAATCATTATAATTCATTTTACAAGATATCAAAATGGGGAGATAATCAAGGTTGCTATTCATTTAAGGAGGCATGAGGGAAAGTGAGAAATAATGTATTATGGGGTGCTGTTTTGTGTTTTATTGCTGCGGTTTCTTGGGGAGCGATGTTTCCTGTTGCACATGCAGCCTTTACACATATTGATCCTTTTTATTTTACAATCATTCGTTACGGGGCTGTAACGATTATTTTAGTTGCGATGCTTTTCTGGAAAGAAGGAAAACAAGCGTTTCGATTTGAAGGCAAAGGCCTGCAATTATGGTTCTTTGGAACAATGGCTTTTACAGTTTATAATCTTTTTATCTTCTGGGGAGAAGATTTATTGGGTGAGCCTGGGGTAATGGTTGCATCCATTAACGAGTCTTTAATGCCGATGATTTCGATTGTGATCGTTTGGATGTTTTTTAAAAAACGTCCTCATTCATTTACATTAGCATGTGTAATCGTGTCATTGATCGGTGCGGTATTCGTGATTACAAAAGGTGATATTCAATCATTTTTAAGTGCTACTGATAATTTGATTCCTTCTATTTTAATATTCATCGCCGTTGTTGGTTGGGTTATTTACACAATGGGAGGAAGCGAGTTTAGCGGTTGGTCCGTTTTGCGATATTCTACCTTAAGCTGTTTACTTGGAACGGTTACAGCGGGTGTGGTTGTAGCAGGTGCGACGCTGGTTGGATATGTATCATTCCCAACCGAAGATGTGATCATCGCAACAGGTCCACATTTACTGTTCATGATTATTTTTCCAGGTCTGATTGCACTGCTAGGTTGGAACGTTGGGGTAAGTATTTTATCACCAATCAATGCCCTTTTATTTATAAATTTTGTTCCTGTCACCACACTCGTAGTTTCGATTTATCAGGGCTATGATGTTACGATGTTTGATATTCTAGGGACTGTCCTGATCATTCTTTCACTATTGGCTAATAATCTATTTGTAAGATGGCAAAAGAAAGAATACAAGCCGGTTGCTCAACCGAATTTGCGTGAGCGAGCATCCTAACTAAGATTAACATTAACGGAGGATTCTTCCGTTTACATAAAAAAGAAGCCAAGCATGCTGCTAAAAGGTTCCGTTTTCGGAAGCTTTCTTAATAAATGACACAAGAATTGACGTATGAATTGACATACGTTTTTTTCTTAATTTATCAAGGTTTCTGCAGATCTTCTTAAACTTTGACATAGCAATTGGCATCATTTTTATATAATAGACACTAAGTATTGTACAATTAAAAAAGAGAGCCAAAACTTCTGTCAATTTCAGTACAGTTTTGAGTACCAATATTATTGATCCTTCTCAACTAAGGGCAGGTTAGTTTAAAGACGATACATAATAGTATGGGTGACTGGAAGGATATTATTTATTGCAATATGCTTGGTTAAAACTGAGTAAAATGAATAAAACTAACCAGATAGGTAACTCAACCTAGAATAAAAATGGGGTGATTTTATGAGTAAAGCTAAAGGAAAAGGTGGAACAGGGAGAGGAACAGACAAGAAGGGCTGGAATCGTTGGCAAGCTAGTGCAAACAAAAAAAAGAGTGCAAAACCTTATATAAGTAAAGGTATGAAAAAAACGAATGTGGAAAATGACCCAACGAGCAAGAGTTAAGGTCACTTTTCCAAAAAGGAGATTCGCTTTTTCTTATTCAAGTAACGGAGCGGATTAGTCGAAGAAAAAGAAATTAAAAAAATGGATGAAAAAGTATAATTTTGCTACAACCATTCGTCTTATTAATGTAAATAGATTAGGATGGTTGCAGAATGAAAAAAACATTAAATAGTGATCTCATTGTAGATACAAGAAAATTGAAAAATGATTATGAGGAAATGATTCAGCCTTTTTCTTCAGATCTCTGGAACTATTGCAGGTATGTTACGGGCTAAACCTGGGATGGAGAGGACTTTTTCAAGATACTCTTATTAAATCCTTTGGATTACTTCCACAACAATGGGATAAAGTCATCCCTCCAGTAAATTGGGGTTAAGTGCTAACGTATGATTTGCAGAAATAAATACATATCCCATCTTATTTAAGCGTTGATCAAAAGGATTAACGCTCTTTTCATAGAATTAATTAAACTAAAGGAGCAGTTTAGT
>NZ_JBALOQ010000053.1:0-10997 GCF_036962705.1 Bacillus sp. JJ1562 | reverse complement strand
GTTCATAATATTAGTATATTCCTTATAAATTCAAGGGATAAAGGTCCCTACTAAGAGTAAATCAAATGATTATAGTTATTATTATATAAATATCCTATCATGAAAACAGGAGAGTTGTTACCGTTTTCAAATTTTACTAATTAAGACTGAGAGAAAGGATGTTCGTTCTTGAATAACACGAAAGTAGAAAAATCACCATTATATTTTGCTAAAAAAACATGTGATACGCTCATGGAAAAATATACTCCTGAAGAACTTCCACCCGGCGGACGCTGGCACTATCACCAAGGCGTATTTCTATGTGGAATGGAATTAGTTTATAACAAAACAGGCGAAGAAAAATATTTTGATTATTTAAGAGCATATGTTGATCATAATATCGACGAAAATGGGAATTTATTATTTGCAAGGGATGAATTAGACTCCATTCAAGCAGGATTATTACTGTTCCCATTATATAGAGCTACTGGTCTTAAAAAATATGAATTAGCAGCTCGTCGTTTACGCAATATTTTTACGACATTAAATCTCACAAGTGAAGGTGGATTTTGGCATAAGGACAAGTATCCATATCAAATGTGGTTAGATGGATTATATATGGGTGGACCATTTGCTCTTCACTTTGCACAAGATTTCAGTGAGCCTGAATTAATCGAGATGGTTATTCATCAGGAAAAATTAATGCGTAAGTATACAAAGAGTGAAGCGACTAACCTTTATTATCATGGCTGGGATGAAAAGTGCGTTCAGCCATGGGCTCGTCCAGATGGAAAAGCTCCAGAAATTTGGGGACGTGCACTTGGTTGGTATGGATTAGCTGTTATTGACATGATTGATATTTTACCAGAAGGTAATCCACATAAGGAAGAGTGGATCGTATTTATTCAAGATTATGTTCGCGACATTGTGAAATATCAGGATGAGAAGACGGGCTTATGGTACCAAGTCATTGATAAAGGGGACCTTGAAGATAATTGGCTTGAGACTTCAGCTTCTAGTCTATTTGTATATGTCATTGCGAAAGCCGTTTCAAAAAAATATGTGGGTGAGGAATTTGCTGCGCATGCCACAAAGGCGTATGAAGGATTACTAGAATATAAAATTCAAGAAACTGAAGAAGGTAGCCTTATTATTGATGATATTGTAATCGGTACATCAATCGGCGTATATGATTATTATATTAATCGTGAGCGAAGTCATAATGACCTACATGGTGCAGGTGCTTTTATCATGGCAAGTATGGAAATGGAGAAATTGCATACTGAACATACGGAGGTTAAGTAATAGATGAAAAGATATGCAATTTGTGGATTAAGTAACAGGGCATTAAAAATGTTTATCCCACCATTAGTAGAAAAATTCGCAAAGCAAAGTGAGATTGTTGGTTTATTAGATAGTGATGAGTATCGTATTGAATTATGTAAGGAAAAGTTTCCTGTCTTGTCAGAAACACCTTCATACCAGCCAGATCAAATCGATCAAATGATTAAAGAAACGAAGCCGGATTGTATCATCGTTGTAAGCCGTGACAACACACATATTGATTATATTTTAAAAGCACTCGAACATGATGTGGATGTCATTACAGAAAAGCCGATGGTTACAACTGCTAATGATTCAGCTAAAGTGATTGATGCAGAGAAAGCCAGTAAAGGTAAAGTAACTGTAGCGTTTAATTATCGCTACAGTCCCTACCACCGAAAAATTAAAGAACTTGTTTTAGAAGGCAAAATCGGAAGAGTGACTTCAGTTGATTTGAATTGGTATATCGATACTTATCATGGAGCGAGTTACTTCAAGCGTTGGAATCGGAAACGGGAATTTTCAGGTGGGCTTTCTATCCATAAATCAACCCATCATTTTGATCTTGTGAATTGGTGGATTGACCAATATCCAGAAGAAGTTTTTGCTTATGGAGCCTTACAGTATTATGGACCCAATGGAGAACTTAATCCCGATCCAACTACAGATAACAGATTCTGTAGCACCTGTCATGTGAGAGATAATTGTGATTATTATATAAGGTGGAACCCTCGTGAATTTTCAGAGGCCGTAGAAGATGATCACTTAAACATGGGTGAGAATAAGGATAACAACTATACGAATTACCATCCGGATGCATGTATTTTTGATTCTGAGATTAACATTGAGGATACGTATACCGCGACAGTAAAATATAACAAAGGTGCTTTATTAAGCTATTCAATTAATTTCTCAGCTCCATTTGAGGGCTATCGCTTAGCTATCAATGGAACGAAGGGAAGAATTGAAACGCAAGATTTCCATGCGCCAAGTAGGGTTCCTTTTGAAGTGCCTGAACAAACTATTGATTTCTATCCGTTATTTGGCTCCAAGGAAATCAATCATGTTGTTAAAACAGCAGGTGGACATGGAGGTGGGGATCCTGTATTAATTCACGATTTGTACCAGGGAATTGATCCACGTCGCCCTTATGAAATATTAGCAGGTGCAGATGCAGGAGCTTATTCGATTGCACTCGGAGAAGCGGTTTGGAAATCCATCCAGGAACATAAACCAATCTCGATTGAACAATTATTGAAAAGCTATCAAGGGCAGTTGTAAAAAAATATTATTAGAAAGGGGAAGGTCGTATGCTAGGAGGATTGGACAGTCCATTTTATCGTTGGTGCGGGGCTATTTCACGTTTAGTTTATTTAAATTTGCTATGGCTTCTATTTACAGCTTTAGGACTTGTTGTTGCAGGATTTGTACCTGCAACAGTGGCCCTATTTGCAATAACTAGAAAGTGGATTATGGGAGAAGGGGATATCCCTGTTTTCTCAACATTTTGGAGTGTATATAAAAAGGAATTTTTAAAATCCAATCTCCTAGGACTGACCCTATTCATAGCCGGATATATTTTATATGTTGATCTTGTGTTTCTTCCGACCACAAGCACATTATACATGGTGATTCGTTACGCAATAATCGCGATTTGTTCAGTTTTTATCGTAATTCTACTTTATATTTTTCCAATCTATGTCCACTTTAATGGGAATATAAAAACTTATTTGAAACACGCCGTCATGTATGGCTTATCATACCCTCTTATTACGTTTGCAATGGTCTTAGGAATTATCATCCTTTATGTCGGGTTTACGTATGTTCCATCACTTATTCCTTTCTTAAGTGCAAGTATACTAGCCTATATTATCATGTGGCTGTCTTTAAAGGTATTTGCAAGAATTGAAGAAAAAGTAAACGGTAAAACTGAAGTGAAATCAGGCAAGAGCCAACCTAGTTTTAAGATAAATTGAAGGTGTCACGATGAAAAACGTTCAAATATATATCGCCGGAGATTCAACAGTATCCGATTGCCCTCCGAACGAAGAACCAAGAGCTGGATGGGGGCAGGTACTTAATCACTATTTTCTTGATAATATCATCATCCACAATCTCGCTATAGGTGGCAGAAGCTCAAAAAGCTTCATTGATGAAAAGAGACTTGAAACAATCCTGAATGAAATCCAACCGAATGATTACCTCTTTATTCAATTCGGACATAACGACCAAAAGCAAGATCACCGTAGAACGGAACCATATTCATCCTATCATTCCTATCTAAATCAATATATTGTTGGAGCAAGGGAGAAAAACGCTATCCCTGTTTTAGTAACCTCCATGCATCGAAGGAATTTTGATGAAAATGGAAAGATAGTTAATAGTTTAGGAGAGTATCCAGAGGCAATGAAGGCTCTTGCAAAAGAACAACAGGTAAGTCTCATTGATTTATGGAATGAATCCAAACAACTATATGAATCATTAGGACCTGAAAAGTGTAAAGACTTATTTCTTTGGTTAGAACCAGGTGAACATCCTAACTATCCCGATGGAATCTGTGATGACACGCATTTTCGTGAGGAAGGGGCACATAAGTTTGCCAGCATTATTGCCAAAGAAATAAAAGAAAACATTCCAAACCTGGAAAAATACGTAAAGTAAAGAAGGTGCTCATATGATCAATCTAGGTATTCGTGCTCATGATGTAGAGGCAAGCTCCTTGGATGGACTTGCTCAATCAATTGCAGATAAAGGATTATCATCTGTGCAATTGGCTTTGGGGAAATCGTTTCCAGATCTTAACACAAGTTTGGGAAGTCTTTCTCCTGGTTTAGGTAAATATATAGGTAAGGCTTTTCAACAAAAAAATATCGAAATAGCCGTACTCGGCTGCTATATAAATATGATTCATCCCGATCTCGAGGAAAGACAAAAAGCATTAGACCGTTTTAAGGAGCATATCCGTTTTGCAAGGGATTTCGGATGTAGTGTCATTGGAACAGAAACAGGCAACGTCAATGCAAAAATGGGATTTACGGTAGATAATTTTCAAGAAAAACCTTTTTTAGATGTAATCGAAAGTGTGAAAGAACTTGTTAAAGAAGCTGAAAAATTCGGTGTCATCGTTGGGATAGAAGCGGGAGTTAATCACCCTGTATTTAATTCAATCCTATTAAAACGATTATTGGATGAAGTAAATTCACATAATCTACAAATCATCTTTGACCCGGTCAATTTATTAACAGTCGAAAATTACAATCATCAGGATGAAATTTTCAAGGAAGCGATTGAACTAATTGGAGATCGAATTATCATTGTTCATTGTAAAGACTTTGTGATTAAAGATGGAAAGTTGAAATTTGCTCCCCCAGGTAAAGGCCAATTAAACTATGATCTAGTTATGAAATTAATAAAGTCGAAAAAACCGTACATCCAATTTCTCTTAGAAAGCACGACGGAACCTTTCATTGATGATAGTATTGCATTTTTACAAGAAAAATATGAAAATGCTTAGTATGGGGTAAATTTCCCTAAAATACACATCTTGCTTGAAGGGACGTAAGGACTTTGAGGGAAAAAGGAAGGGTCAAAGAATTATTTGCAGCGATGAGTACTACAGAAAAGGCCATGTATATTTGGGAGTATTATAAATATTATCTATTTGCGTTTCTACTTGTGGGTATTGTTACTGTCTTTCTAGTAAACGACCATTCTCAAAAGAAGGAACCAGCACTTTCCATTTTCGTTTTGGGGGATTTAGTAGATTCGAATGAAATAAATAAAATCGCTCAAAAGCTTAATAAAGAAATTCTCTCGGATGAGGAAACAAAAACACTTGAAGTATCGATTCAGGTCATCCCATACGCACCAGATGCTGCCGATTTTAGTATTGTTATGGCTGCTTTACAAAAGGTTGCTGGGGAGATTTCAGCTGGAGGACTAGATGTTTTGTTTATTGATAAAAAACAGTTTGAGATGATGAATCACGATCAATATTTTTATAATCAAAATGAATTGGTAGATGGGAGTCTACCGATTGAAGAAGAATTTTTATTTTTTGATTCCAAGCATCAAACTACAGGAATTGATGTTTCGGCAGTACCACTATTTAAAGAAGCAATTGATGATTCTGATATGGTAATGGGAGTGCTTGTAAATTCTCAAAAAATAGAAAAAACGAAAAAGCTTTTTAATGTTTTATTTATGAAATAATTAATTTTTCTATTAACAAGTCTAATATATTAAGATATTATTTTAATAGAATGGCAATAATTTTAGGAGGCTATATCCATGGAACATTTAAAACAAGTAGTTGAAGAATTTAATAAAGGTAGCGTAGCGGTTAAATTTGATCAGGTCAAAGTATATGAAAAGTCTTTTACTAGTCACGAAAATGTAAGCCTTGTCATGGTTAGGGATAACGAACAAAAATGGATTATTGCAAAAGGAGAGGGAGCACTTTTTGATGATTTAGAGGGTATACTTATTGGGGAAAATGGAAAAGCATGTCCATTAACACATAAAAACAGACTCGTGTTAAATCATTATTTTGAATATACTGTACCTAGAGCTTTTGGTACGAAAATTGCAACAATGGGTCTAGGTGATCGTCTAGGTCTTGCTTCTCCGGGACATATTGAAACCGTTCGCAATCATAAAGTGAAGCCAATTCTTGCTCAACAAAGTATTCGTGAATTAACATTGACCAATCGTACAATGAATGATGTGATTGATGCTGCTAGCTTTGCTGTTTTTCAAGAAGGGTATACAGGTGGTTTTGGTGCGGATGGTGACCACTTAAAAGAAGAGGAAGATATTAAAATGGCCTTGTCACTTGGTATGTCAATGCTAACACTAGATTGCTCAGACCATATTCAAAACCGCGTAGAAAGCTTGACAGAAGATGAAATCAGCGCTGAATTTGATAGCCTTCCAGACGAAACGAAGAATCATTATAATGAACTATATGTAAATAAAACATTCGATGTAAATGGTCTTGATATCGTGTTTGAGGAAAAAATGGTCAAGAAATTTGTATTGTTATATGGAAACGCTTTAAATTATATGGTTCATATCCATGACACATATATTGAAAAGTGCGATCGTGATATTGATTTTGAAATTTCAATTGATGAAACTGAAACTGTTACATCACCAGCAGCACATTTCTTTGTAGCAAATGAATTGCAAAAGCGTGGAGTAACTGTAGTAAGCCTTGCTCCAAGATTCTGCGGTGAGTTCCAAAAGGGAATCGATTATATTGGGGATATCGAACAATTTGAAAAAGAATTACGCGAACATGCGCTAATTGCAGAATACTTTGGTTATAAACTTAGTATCCACTCTGGTAGTGATAAATTTACAGCGTTTCCAATTATCGCGAAATATACAAACGGTGTTCTTCATGTTAAGACAGCTGGAACAAACTGGCTTGAAGCGGTTCGCGTAATTGCGAAGGTAAATCCTGACCTTTACAGAAGAATGCATGCATATGCGCTAGAACATCTTGATGAAGCACTTAAGTATTATCATATTACACCAGATATGAGTACGATTGCTCAACTTGATAACGTTACAGATGCTGAACTTCCAGAATATATGAATAATGATGCAGCAAGACAAGTTATTCACGTAACATACGGATTATTATTAACAGCTAAGGATGAAGGTGGAAACTTTATTTTCAAGGATGAATTCTTCAATACTTTAAATGAAAGAGAAGAGGAGTTCCGTCAAGGACTTGTGAACCATATCGGCAAGCACGTTGAATTACTAAATTTATAATTTTAAAAAAGCAATTGGTACACATGTCCAATTGCTTTTTCCTATTTTACATATAAGGTTGTACGCCCTTTGCTACTTCTTGAACAACGGATGCAAGAGATGATATTTGTTGATCATCTAAATTAAAAGACTCTTTGATTTTCGTTTCAAGGTTGCTCGTAATTCTGCGTTTGCCAACTTCGACAAGGGCAATTAGCGCAAAGCTGCAATTTACAGCTTTAGCAAAATCACGTTGAGTCATGTTGTTTCTTTTGCGTAAAAATTTCACGATATCTTTGTCAATCCTAGGCATTTTTACACGCTCCTTACCTATGGCTTTTTACAAGTGAATACAAGTACTTAATAATCTATTATTCTATGATATTCACAATATTACCATCTTATATAAAATTCGTCTAGGTAGGCTTTTTGAATGTCTAGCTCTGAGCGCCATCGGCTCCCTGTTCTAAGACGAGCGCTTAGGAAGATAAAATGCACCTTCTGTCAGAGCTTGTCTTATGCTTGTCGCCTAAGACTGCGCGCCTTGCACTTTTCCCATTGCCTATGGATTAGAAAAGCTGTAGATTTTGTCTACAGCTTAATTATCACCGTATAGTCGACGTGCAGCATGATTTGTTGGGCCGACAAATTCATTTAGTTGGAAGGAATGACGAATGGCAGCTGTGATGAATTTCTTCGCTTCATATATCGCTTCCTTAACATCTAATCCTTTTGCAAGTCCAGCTGCAATTGCAGCAGAAGATGTGCATCCGGCACCGTGTGTAAATGTTGTTTCAAATCGGTCACCTTCAAGGATCTCTAGTTCCTCTCCATCATATAAAACGTCTACTGCCTTATCATGTTTTAGCTTTCCGCCACCTTTAACGAGTACATATTTTGCACCAAGGTCATGAATCTTAACAGCAGCTTCTTTCATTTGGTCGACAGTCGTAATAGAACCGATCCCACTTAATTGACCTGCTTCAAATAAATTTGGAGTAATGACTGTTGCAAGTGGAGTAAGTAGTTCTCTAAGAGCAACGGCATGGTCTGGGAACAGAACTTCATCTTCTCCCTTACAAACCATTACAGGGTCCACTACAAATTTTTGTAAATTATGTTTTTTTGCCGCATCTGCAGCAATTTCAATAATATCAACAGTAGGAAGCATACCAGTCTTTGCAGCATCTACACCAATTCCATCAAGGATTGTTGCTAATTGTGCCTTGATAATATCGACGTCAACTGGAAACACTTGGTGATTCCAACGATTATTCGGGTCCATCGCAACAATTACAGTTAAGGCAGACATGCCATAAACTCCATATTCTTGGAAAGTTTTTATGTCGGCTTGGAGACCAGCTCCACCACTACTATCAGAACCTGCAATCGTTAACGCTTTTGGTAAACTCATGTTTGAAACCCCCATCTAAAAAAGTTTGACAAGCTTATTATATATCAATTGACAAAAATTGATATATTATTGTAGAAAAAAAAACGACTTTACAATATAAGGAATGTATAAATGATTGATTTAATAATAAATAATTTGATACAATACACTGATGTAAGAGAAAAGTGTAATTCGATCCTAAACACATTCATATCTTGCAAATATTAATGATAGGTGGTCGAAAATTAATGACAGAAACAAAACCTTATCGAGTATTGCTTTATTACCAATATGTAACAATTGAAAACCCAACAGAATTTGCAAAAGAACATCTTGCTTTCTGTAAAGAAATCGGTTTGAAAGGTCGAATTTTAGTTGCGACTGAAGGAATTAACGGAACAGTTTCAGGTACAATCGAACAAACCGATAAGTATATGGATGGAATGAGAAATGATCCACGCTTCGAAAATACTGTATTTAAAATAGATGAAGCAGATGGGCATGCGTTTAAGAAAATGCATGTTAGACCTCGTCCTGAGCTTGTAAACTTAAGTCTTGAGGATGATATTAATCCACTTGAATTAACGGGTAAATATTTAAGTCCAAAAGAATTTTATGAAAAGATGCAGGATCAGAATACAATTATTCTAGATGCACGAAATACCTACGAATTTGATTTAGGACATTTCCGAGGTGCAGTCAGACCCGACGTTGAAACATTCCGCGATTTACCACAATGGGTACGTGAAAACAAAGACATGCTTGAAGGCAAAAAGATTTTAACATACTGTACTGGCGGTATTCGTTGTGAAAAATTCTCTGGCTGGTTAGTGAGAGAAGGATTTGAGGATGTTGGCCAGCTTCATGGTGGTATTGCAACATATGGAAAAGATCCTGAGGTGCAAGGTGACCTTTGGGATGGTCAACTATATGTTTTTGATGAAAGAATTGCTGTTCCTGTAAATCAAAAGGAGCACGTCATTGTCGGAAAAGACCATTTTACTGGTGAACCATGTGAACGCTATGTAAACTGTGCAAACCCTGAGTGTAATGAACAAATTCTATGTTCTGAAGAAAACGAGCATAAATATTTAAGAGGTTGTACACATGAATGTCGTGTTCATCCACGTAATCGTTATGTTGAAGAAAATGGTTTATCTGAGGAAGAAGTAGCAGAACGTTTACGAGCTCTTGAAAAAGAATTAGTACAACAATAATCATGACAACCACAGTGATTCGATTTCGCTGTGGTTTTTTATATAACTTTATTCAGTAGAAGTTCAATACTTCTACTGAATAAAGTTAAAGCCTCCGGCGGATGCCACGATTTTTCATAGGAAATTTTTCGGGCAGTATGCTCAAAGACTAAATACGCCACTTCCTGTGGCAACGTCTTTATGACCCACTTCCTGTGGGCCTAAAAATCGGGCACAAATACGCCAAAGCGTATTTGATTGTTTTTGCAAGTTCTTTTCCGTCTTTTTTTGGTACAATATAGTAATAGAAAGGGGAGAATCTGTGAAGGCTATTGCATCTCATCCGTATATTGTTATACTAAGAAAAATCGAGTGGAATGAACAAAAGTATATCGAAACACACCATCAGCTACGATTGTTCGAAGATCGAATCCTTTCTTCTGCAAATGAATTTCAACTAGACCATGTGTATGATGTATCCTACCGAACAAGCTTTTTATATCTCCACACAAATCAAGGAGTCTTCTCCTATAATATAAAAGAAGATCCAATTGAATTTATTAAAGCTTTTAAAGGTTTAAAGCACTAATAAAAATATGAGGTGAACTATGGAAATCGATAAAATTGTTAATGCCGTCAAAAATCGAACTTCATCCATATTAGGCCGCGGGGATTTTAAACGCTTCTCCATTCTTATTCCTTTGATAAAAAAAGATAATGAAGTTCATATCCTTTTTGAGGTTCGTTCCAATCAATTAAGAAGACAGCCCGGAGAAATATGCTTTCCAGGTGGAAAAATGGATCCAACTGATACAGATGAACGACATACAGCAATTAGAGAAACGATGGAGGAATTAGGGATAACAGAAAAGGAGATTACAGATGTAAGTCCCTTAGATTATTTTGTTTCACCTTTTGGAACGATTATTTATCCATTTGTAGGTGTAATAACCAATCCCGATGAGATTCGTCCAAATCCAGCAGAAGTTGGAGAGGTGTTTGCGGTACCATTGTCATTTTTTCAGTCAAATCCTCCACAAACATTCAAAGTGAATTTTCATGTAGAGCCTGAAGAAAACTTTCCATTCAATGATATCATTGGTGGTGAAAATTACCAATGGCAAGTAAGGGGCATGGATGAATGCTTCTACTATTATGAAGATCGTGTCATTTGGGGCTTAACAGCCGGAATACTTAAACATTTTATAGAAGTCATCGAAAAAAGCCCTAAATAGAGGGCTTTTTGTTCTTGTTTAGAAAATTTAATGTTATTCAATTCAAAGGTGGATGGTTTTAAAATCGTCGTGGAGGTCCATTAAATACCAGATACTAGGAGAATGATG
>NZ_JBALOQ010000052.1:0-34963 GCF_036962705.1 Bacillus sp. JJ1562 | reverse complement strand
GTATAAAAGCTACTATCGATAACAAAACAACTAGTAGGATAATTTTTTTCATCCTAAATCCCCTCCTTGTCATGATATATATTACACTAAAAAGAAAAATGTTTTTATATATTTCATAATTTTTAATGAATAAAAAATGCATAATTTATGCGTCTTTTCATCTCGCTTTAAATATCGATTTCATTCGTAATTTAGAAAGTGTTTTAAATGATCAACCTACGATTGTTTCTCTTACTTTCAATCCAATGAATAAAATTTATTTCTTCTAGGAGGTTTAAAAGAAATTGATTAACCACTTCATTTTCGCTATATTCGGTATATTATGCATAGGTTTTACATTATTCCTCACTCGTTCAGTCACTAACCAAACTACCTTTTCTGCATTGTAGTTCTTCGGTTAAATAAACTTCATCATAATATTCCTCCTATCTAAAATTGGTCATACAATTAGTACATCCAATTTGCACTAGTTTTAGCACTAAAAGTAACAAGGTCACATAAATCTAAGCGGACTTGCTAAAAGGGGGTGTTAAAAGATATGTTAAAATAAAAGCTACTCATGATAAATGTTGATGTATCAACAAAAAAAGAGACACGAATTCATATGCGAATCGTGTCTCTAATTACACTGTTATTTACTGTTTTCTCCCCAATATCCGAAACCGTTATTATTAAATTCCTGTCTTTTTAAATTGCAATATGTTAGATTTTATCATCAAACGGATGATCTAATAAGGATTATCGCCTTTTCTTGTTGAGGTTAATAATCTAACGAATCGGTTTAATTGAAGAAGGAAAATTAGCATATAGCGAAGAATAGATAACATAAAAGCTTTGGGAGTGAGAAAATGGTGACTAATATTGATACTGTGGGTTCTAAAAGTATTCCTTTTAGATTGATTGAACAAAAAGAAGAAGTAAATAATTTAGTTATTGTCTTACCAGGGGCTGGATACACGACCCAGCATCCTTTGTTACACTTTACAACAGGGTTATTTTATTCTAAAGGTTTTGATGTATTACATATTAACTATTCATTTAATCGCCAAGAGTTATCTGTTCTCAGTGATGAGGATTTCACAAGAGATGTACAACATGCAATTGAAACAGCAATAAAAAGTAAGAACTATAGTAATTATTATATAGTGGCTAAATCAATAGGAACAATTGCTTTAAGTAATCTTCTAAATCATACAATGTTCAATGATGCAAAATTAGTATGGTTGACTCCATTACTACAAAGAGATGACGTATTTAACGCAATGGTCAATAGTGAGCACCAAGGACTTTGTATTATAGGAGATAAAGATAGTTGTTTTATTGAGGAGCGCATTGAAAGATTGAAAAATAAACATAATCTTATATTAAAAGTAGTTGAAGGTGGAAATCATGGTTTAGAGATTGATCAAGAACCAATACAATCTATTGAAATATTAAAAGATGTCATTTCGGATATGAATGAGTTTTAAAAAAAAGCGGGGAACTTAATAAATTTTCGTCAGATCAGCGCATAGAATATTGAATAAGTATATGAATTAGCAGACCATTTAGCATTTCAAACTGGTCTGCTTTTTTATTTTCATATCAATGAATACACATTGAAAAACTTTCTAAAAACATCTCTCACAGTCAATTATAAAATTACGACTGAAGGCTTAGAAAATAATTAGCCTCAAGCTGGTTAACCTAATGAAGAATTTTTTGTATGATTTGTTTGTACTTCAAGCCTTTAAAAATATTGGAGGAAATGTATTGAAAACAAAATTAAACAAGAAGAAATTGAGCTTTACGTTTCTGTTAATAATCCTTTTAACGCCTATGTTTCATCTTCCCTTTTCTGTAAGTGCCCAAGCTGCCGTGCCGTTTAAAACGGAAGATGTTGATAAATTTGTCACTAGCTATATAGAACGTAATGGGTTACCTGGTGCATCTATTGTAGTTGTGAAAGACGGCGAACTAGTATATGAGAAAGGATATGGTCACGATTCTGAAGGGAACCCTATAACAGAAAACTCGCTAATGAGAATCGGTTCCGCATCTAAATCATTTACTGCATTTGCTGTTTTACAACTTGTTGAGGAAGGGAAAATTCAATTGGATGACCCCATAATAAACTATTTGCCAGAGGTGAAGCTTGACGATTCAAGATGGAGAGAAGTTACAATCCGTCAAGTGTTGAGCCACACATCAGGAATACCAAATCCAACCATTGTTCCACCATCAAGTAACTTAAAAGCAGGTGTTGAACGTATGAATGATTGGAAGCTGCAATCAAATCCAGGAGAGAAATACAATTATAGCAATGGGAATTACTGGATTTCAGCACTTTTGGTGGAGAAAGTAAGCGGAATAGAATTCTCTCAATATCTTAACCTAAGGGTATTTTCTCCACTAGAAATGAATGACTCCCTCACTACGGTTAACACTGGAGATTTTGTCAAAGGACTACCTAATGGATATGTAACAGCATATGGAACTGCAATCCCTTGGACAGAGCTTGAAGCGATGAATATGGGGGCTGGGAGTATCGTATCAACAGCATCAGATATGGGGAAATGGCTTTCTATGCAAACGAACGAAGGAAAGACTAGAACAGGAGAGCAATTATTATCAAAAAAATTATTGGAAGAATCGTATTCGCCACAACTTGGAAACAAAAAATACGGACTAGGTTGGGAATTAAGCTCACCTAATGTGAAACCAGCACGCATTTCACATGGCGGAGTGGAAACAACGTATCAAACTCAACAAGATATTGTTCCTAGTAGTGGTTATGCGGTTGCAGTTTTACTAAATAGCTTTACCCCTACTTTAGAACACGGCTATGAGATTAGTTCAGGTATTATCCAATTGACGGAGGGGCAAGAACCCGAATTAAAAGCTCCAGTACCCAAAATAATCGATTTATCACTTGGCGTTATCACATTGATTTATTTGATTTTAGGAATTAGAGGAATTCTGCGGAGTAAAAAATGGTCGGATAAACGGAAACAGCATCCTACTTGGAGATTTATCCTTCGATTAATTCCTCAATTAATTCCAACATTATTAATTGGATGGTTGTTTTTTATTGTCCCAACCTTACAAAATAATAGTTCGACCACAATGGATGCATTCGCTCTTTTTCCAGCTGCGATGCTCTTATTAGCGGTTATTTTCATTATTGGATTGGTTCTTACAATTTTGAGAATCTATTATCGAATCACATTAAATAAAGATTAAGGATCACAAAACGCTCAGAATAAATTACTCTGAGCGTTTAGTGGTTAAGATACTAATCTTAGACCGATTACTGCAACTACTACCAGTGCAATAAAGAAAATACGTAATTTATCTTTGGACTCACCGTAGTACATCATTCCTACGACAGCACTACCTACAGTTCCAATTCCTGTCCAAACTGCATATGCGACACCTAAAGGAATGGTCAACATCGCAAGGCTAAGAAAGGTAAAACTAAAAATAAAACCAATCAATATGATAAGGAATCCTTTTAGTTTCTGACCTTTCGTCATAATCTGCATACCAGTCACACCAACAATTTCAAGAATACCTGCGATAATTAAGAATATCCAACTCATCCTTCATGGCTCCCTTCTGCACCTTGCTTACCAGTTACAAGCTTTAACCCAAGCACTCCCGCAAGTAGTAAGACAAGAAAGAAGAGCATAGCCCAATTAAAAGGTGAATGAAAGATCAAGATATCAACTAACACTGTTCCAACTGTACCTAATGCGACAAAAACGGCGTATACTGTACTTGTAGGTAAAGTTGTAGCAGCTCGGATAAGTAGTACAAAGCTAACAACAACTCCTATAATAGTAAGAATCCATTCTAAAGGTGAGTTGGCATGTTTTAAACCTGTTGCCCAACCAACTTCAAAGATGGCTGCAACGATGACTAAAATCCACATATTTGTTCACACACCTTTTTTATATTATAATTAACTAACGGTAGTTAGTATAACTCGAATATAGTATTTTTTCAACTACTTTTTTTGAAAGGATGAAGGAATTGAGTACGAGAGATCAAATTATTGAAGCAGCTAAGCGCTCCTTCGCTCAGCATGGCTATGAAGGCACAACGCTATCGCAAATCGCAAAAGAAGTAGGTATTCAAAAGCCCTCGATATACAATCACTTTAAAAGTAAAAATGAGTTGTACTTATACGTAGCAGATATGGTTATGGACGATTTACTTGTGAGAATGCAGGATACATATGAGCAAAATAGAAATGAGGATTTAGAAACTAGGCTTTATTTATTATTTAAAAATAGCTGTAACTTTATCCTTAATAAACAAGAAGGTATGATGTATGTACGCTTCTTATTATTTCCACCTGTAGAATTGATGGAAGAAGCTAAAGCTATTGTAGAACGAGGAGATCATGAAATAGGCTATATTATATACAAATTCTATACAGAAGGAATTGAAGCAGGAAATTTAAGAGATATATCTGAACAAACGTTTAAATCGGCTTTCTTTTTCTTGTTAGATGGATTATTTACGGAAAGCTTTATTTATGATGACTTTCTAAATCGTTTTGAAGATGCATGGACTGTATTTTGGTGCGGAGTATCCAAATAGAATGTACTCCATACAAAAGACCAGAGTAGCGGTACTGCATTACCATACTGGGGTCTGGCACTTTTTTTAATTGTCGCATAGTAAAGAGTAAATATAATGTGCCACACCATCAAGATCACTGTCGATTTTCAGAGTCACATCTTTCGTTGACAAGGAAAAATTTATAAAGCAACTGCTGAGATGTAAATTAAGGAACTTTACTTTAGAAAACAAGTAATTTGAAAGGGTGGTGTAATACCACTTTTTTAATCCGAAATTCTTCCCAATAATAAATCTTAATCAAGATAGACTTTATGTAGTTGGCAGTCTTTTTTTATATGACCTATATAATAAAATTCATAGTTCTAAGGAACGATTTTAGATTTTTAAACGTCTAAAATGTATTACTTAATAAAGGAGTCCATAGAACTATGAAAAAATTATTATATTTGTTAACATTAATTTTTGTTTTTTGTATTGTCTATCTATTGAACATTGATAGGGCACAGGCAGGAGAAAGGGTTATAGATATTGATAAAACCAACTTTTCTGAGCTTGAACATATGCCGAAGTTACCACCTATCAGTGAACCATTAGTACCCAACGATGGAACTGCAGGAGAAATAACCATACAAGCAACAGATTATATTAAATCAGCACAAGTATCCATTTATAACAACGGGAGTTCACTTAAAATTTCTGGACACACCGATAGCTACACTAATGCTGATAAAATTACATCAACATTGTATTTGCAAGTGTGGGATTCTTCAAGAACCCGATGGGTAGATTATAGTAGTGGTAAGGAATTTGTGAAATATGGTACTAATTCTTTGTATAATTTCGTAGAATATATTGCACCAAAGGGATATTATTATCGAACCAGGGGAGTTCATAAGGTAACAATGGGTAGTAAAACAGAAACATTTAGTAGTGTTTCAAGCTCTATTTATTACTTTTAATATAGAATATTATTAAAAAGAAGCTAACTCCAATAGTTCAATCTGACCTATTGAAGTTAGCTTTTTCTTATTTCATAGATTCTGCTATGGATATTAACTCTTCTCCGGGTAGACTTCCGCTAATTATTATTCTGGTCTTCAATTGATTAAAGATTAGCCTACTTGTATTGTCCTTAAATGTTAAAAGGGATGCCTTTTCTCCATTAATCAAAATAGTTTCTACCTTGGTATCTTCATTATCAATTATTAAAGTATTACCCATGTCCTCAACTCCTGCAATTTGCTGGATCATGAGTTGGTTGCTGTAATTTAAAATAATATCATTACTTGTTTCGTTCTCCCCGTAAACAACAGTGACATCTAAAAGTTCGTATCCTTCAGGTAAAAAGGTTGGGATTAATATGTGGAATTCGGCTACTTTTTGTGCTTCAGATAAACTCATTATTTCTTCTTTAGTTAAAGTACCTATTTCTTGTAGCGAATTAGCAGAAGGGAGTGGTAGACTATTTGACTCGCCCGTACTAATTGAATCCTCTATTTGAGTAATAGTACCATTATCCTTTTGAAGATATTTAGTAATCCAACCAAAGGCATTTCCTTGCCTATTTTCAAATGCTAATGTTCCAAAAATAAATGCTATTAATATGGAGGCAGCAAATAAGCCAGGTTTAAAAATCACCTTTTTCTTTTTATTTTCACTTAATCCCTGCTGTATTTTTAACCAAGTATCTTCTTTCGAAAAAGCGGGTAAAGGAGCATTTTTATATTCGGATTTCATTGAATCTCTAAGAACATCTTGCTTTAAAAAATCGTGGTTTTTCATAACACTTCACCATCCATATGCTGGTTAAGATTCTTACCTATAAATATATTTCTCAACTCTTTTTTAGCGCGAAATATTCTAGATTTTACAGTACCTTCTTTTAGATTAAGTAACTCCGCTATTTCCTTTTCTTTTAACTCATGTATGTATTTTAAAAGCAGAATCTCTCTATGCTCTATACTAATTTCAGAAAGAACTTCTCCTACTTCTTTTAACATAAGCTTTACTTCAACTTCAATTTCAACGGGGTTTGAAAGATTATTTTTATCCTTTTCCAAATAGACGTCTTCTGTAGGGATTCCGTTCCATACTTTTTGTTTCCGAATCAAGTCAATAGCTGTCCTGGATGCAATAGTAGATAACCAAGCACCTATTTTTGATCTATCTCTTAAACTATCTAAATCTCTAAATGCTTTAATAAAAGTATCTTGAACAACATCCTGAGCTAAATGTTTATCTCGCGTAACAAAATAAGCATCATGGTAGACACGGTCATAGAATAGATCATAAATTAGGCGGTATTCATCTTCTGAAGGTTTCTTCTTGGAGAAAAGCTTTGTTAACATGCAACCATACCTTCCTTACTATATATTCGTTAAAACATTGTAAAAATGGGTATATTTTACTTTTATAATAACATAATTCTAATTTTAAAGATGTAAGCAAATACATTTTTTCTAAAATTTTCAAATAATGGCGAACTATTTACATAGTGCATTCGTCTATATAACGCAATTTGGTATTTTGTTAGTGTTAGAGGAAGGGGGAGTTATATAACTAATAAAAACTTTAAAGATAAAGCAACTGATTTACTTAGTAATTGAACGGATACTATCAATTTGGGGGGATTTTTATGTTTAAGAAGTTAGGCTTTTTGGTTATTATCTTTACAGTAGCATTAACAACTGCTTTTAATGTTAATGAAGTTGGTGCAAATAACAATTTAGTAGAAAGCGAAAAGACCTTATTTGATTTAGAGTATACTGGTAATGGCTCGTTCAAAATTAACAACAATAAAAAAGGTTTTGGACTTAATAGCAAAGAAAATGCACAGTCATATAAAGTTAAAAAGAAAGACAATGGTGTATTTGAATTTGTTGAAAATAATGATCTTCCTTTTGATTTAGTGATACAATCAACAGAAGACCAATTTCAAGCAGTTGGTGAAAAAGAAATAGATGTTAATAATTATGATGAAATTCTTAATGATGAACGTATTTCAGATTATATAAAAGAAGACATCTTAAACTTCTTGGAAACCGCAACCGAAGAGGAAAAAAATAACGTAACTCTTACGGTTTACTCTCCTGACTTAATTGAAAATCCTTCAAATGATGACGGGATGATTAGTATTGCAGCTGCATCATATTTACCAACAGTTTATTATACTGGATACGGCTCAATGAAGTACAAAGATGAAGTACTTTATATTACTGGGTATTCTTCTAATTGGGGTACTAAACCAATGAGTAGCAAAGCAGCCGCACAGGCAGAATATAGCAAATTATGGAGCCATACCATGGGTGTTCTTGTTGGAGAAGGGATAAGTGCTGCCACAGTGAATTTTCCGCTTGTTGGACCGGCTGTATCATTTATATCTTTTTTTGGTCAAGACCCTGCTATTGGTGGTTCGGCACAGGACAAGATTAATGTAAGAACTGGGAATGAACGTAAATACAGGAAGTATACCAGTATAATGTTTCCTAAATCAGATTATAAATTAGGTGCAACAGTAGATCACGCATATTTTGACATTCATTACGAGAAAATTGTAAGTGGAAAAACAACACGTCAAGATATATACAATGTTCGATATACTGCTCCTAATTACTATTCTGCTGATAGAAGAGCTTTTGATAGTAAGGGATCAATTGCCCCATGGAGAGAAACATATAGTCAATTTAAGTTGTACGGTTTGACATTTGCTTCTGGTATTAGGTAACGATTAAATAAAGGGCTAAGGGGAAAAATTAAAAATGAAGAATTCTATGCGATTTTTAATAATAAGTTTGATTAGTATCATTATTATTTTAATACTATCAATTTGGTATTTTTTAGCCCCATTAGCCGCTAAAGATGTTTTAACAGGCTTTAAAGAAGTGAATAAGATACAATTTGGCTATTATACTAATGGTAATGAGCCATTTGAAGTTTACGACACTGACATCATTGACCAATCTGATTTAGAGCTTATCTTAAATAAGTTTAATAACACAAATTATAATAGAAGATTTGGCTATAAAAATATTTCCAATGATGGACAATATATATCTATGGTAGTTTTTTATGGGAAAGAAAATAAAAATTATACCCTAGAAATAAATGACACTGGTTTCATAGTTGTAAACCATAAAACATATAAATTAACGGATAAACATAAAAAAGTTTTTAAACAGGTTTATGAAAGTATAATGTCAGTCCAAGAAGATAATTAATGATTGGGAAGAGGGTTAGTTAACCCTCTTTTTTTGTTATTTCTATTTATCGCAGTAACAGGTGGCACAGCAAAAAAGTTGTTCATTAAAGGAAGTAGAAGAAAAGATTGAGGAATTAGCGGCACAAGTTTTAGAATTTAAAGTTTATGCTGCATTATTAAAAGATGAAATAAAATGGTATCATGACAATCATAAAAAACATTAAGTAAAGAGTGACACAAAAGTACTGACTATCTTGTAGAATGACACAAAAATCCTAACAACCTGATCCAAAATGACACAAAACTACTTACTATTAAAATACTTTTGTGTCATTTTGTACTTGGGGTGTATTAGTACATCGCATACTGAACCCTTTCTATTTTAGTAGATAAGAACCTGTTAGCTTTGGCCAATAGGGTTACAGTATCAACTTTACAAGTCCAACTCCTCATGTAATAATTGAATTGGATTATTTTACTGATTTTTCTGATTTTGAAAAGGGGAGGAAGTAGAATGGAGGAGCGAATTTTACATTTGATTCGTAAGCGAAAGAAGTCGATGGCTCCTGCTTTGGCTGCTGCATTACTGTTTTATTTTTTGCTTCCTTTATCTCTTATTTTCATTCCTGATGTGATGAATCGGCCAAGCTTTATTTTTAGTATTTCCTGGGCATGGTTGTATGCTTTTTTACAAATTCCGATGACATGGTTCTTTTGTGGGTTTTATCATAGGACTGCTAATAAAATTGAACGTCAGATGGAAGACATCGATCAGGAGGAATCGTTGTGAATCCTACATATTTTTTATTCCTTATTTATATTATTGTTTGTACATTGATTATTACATATTGGGCAGCGAAGCGAAGTAAAACAACGAATCGGTTTTATATTGCTGCTGGGACATTAACAGGCTTTCAAAATGGAATGGCGATTGCTGGCGATTTTATTAGTGCAGCTTCCTTTCTCGGTATCGTTGGGATGGTTGCGATCCGCGGCTATGATGGTTTTTTATATTCGATTGGCTTTTTAGTTTCATATATTGTTGTCTTATTTTTAGTGGCTGAACCTATACATCGCCTTGGAAAATATTCTCTTGGAGATGTCATTTGTTCACGGTTTCCGAGTGAGAAGATGCGATTAATTATGGCATTTTGTACGGTTATCATCTCCATCCTATACATTATCCCTCAGCTTGTTGCTTCAGGATTTTTACTTCGCTTACTACTTGATATCGATTATTCCGTTTCAGTCATTGTGATAGGGGGATTAATGACGATTTACGTCGTTGGGGGTGGGATGATTGCGACTTCATGGGTTCAAATTGTGAAAACCGTTCTTCTTATGTCAGGAACTTTTCTGCTCACACTTATCGTTTTTTCTCATTTTAACTGGGATGTTGCGAAGTTAATTGGGGAAGTAAAAATAGGTACGCCATTGGGAGAAAACTTTTTCTTTCCTGGAAATTTATTTGATAACCCATTGGAATTCCTTTCTCTACAACTTGCTTTAGTGCTTGGAACTGCGGGATTACCTCATATATTAATAAGACTGTTTACGGTTAGGAATACATTTGAGGTCCGTAGGTCACTAATAAGCGCAACTTGGATTATTGGAATTTTTTATGTGATGACACTTGTTTTAGGCCTTGGGACTGTCGCGTTCTTGGGATATGATTTGTTAATGGAACTGGACCCGACCGGAAATTTAGCTGCACCATTACTAGCTAAAGCGGTAGGAGGTGACTTCTTGTTGGCTTTTGTTTCTGCGATTGCCTTTACAACAATTGTTGCAGTTGTTGCAGGGCTGGTCATTTCCGCCACAACTGCTTTTGCCCATGATATTTTTCATCATATCTTAAAAAAAGGAAAATCAACAGAGAAGGAGCAATTGCGAGCAGCACGTTGGTCGGCATTAGCAATCGGATTGATTTCCACCTTATTTGCGTTAAGGTTGGAGACCATTAATGTAACATTTCTCGTGTCGATGACTTTCATTGTGGCCGCATCAAGTATTTTCCCGGTTCTTTTATTAACGATTTATTGGAAGCGTTTTACTCAGGTGGGCATCATTACTGGGATGTTCTCTGGCCTTGGTGCATCCTTATTCTTCGTCATGTTAGGTCCATATATTATGAATCCTACTGATGGATGGATTAAAGGAGAGGCAGTGATTTCTCTTTATAATCCAGGTATTATTACGATTCCCATTGGCTTTTTAGGTGCATATTTGGGAACCATTCTTTCAAGTAAGCAATCCCATTCCATTGCTGAATTTGACGAATTTTATATCAGGTCCCAGTCCGGCATTGCCTCAAGGAGAGAAAAGAAATGGAAAGCTTAACGATCATTTTGTTTGAACGTTTGGGACTATTACTTATTTTTGCATTTGTGATGACGAGGACACCTGGATTCAAGTCATTATTGTATCGAAATTATAGTGTGAAGATGTCGCTCGTACATGCTGGGGTGTTTGGTTTATTTGGAATTGCTAGTACGGTTACAGGGATTGTCATATATGAAGATGGGTTCTTCAGTCATCATTTAGTTCTTTTTCCAGTAGAGGAAGATCATCTAATTGTTAGCATGAGCCTTGTTGCGATCGTAATAGCTGGTTTATTAGGTGGGCCGATACTTGGGTTTGGCGCAGGGATCATTACTGGGCTCCATCTACTATTTCTTGGCGGTGTTGGCGCAGTGGCGAATGCTTTTGTCAATCCGATTACAGGCATTTTGGCAGGTTTAACGGCAAGATTTTTTTCAAACGAACGTGTTATTTCGCCGCTGAAGGCCTTATTTATTGGAGTTTTTCCTCCAATTTTACACATGCAATTATTACTTATTTTGTATACAGATCAAATAGATATGATTACACTTGTTAATACGATTGGTCTACCGCTTGTGTTATCAAATAGTGCAGCGATTGCCATTTTTACAGCGATGATAGGAATTGTTTTACGCGAACAAGAAAATGAGGCGGCTTTAGCATCGAAACAAGCATTAACGATTGCGAAGGAAGCACTTCCGTTTCTAAAAAAGGACTCTCCGTTTGAGGTTGCAAATGGCTTAGCCAATTTATTATACAGTCGCCTAAGGCTTGCTGCTGTTTCGATTACTGATCAAAAGGAGGTCTTAGCCCATAAAGGATTGGGAGAAGATCATCATCGTTTTGGCGATCCGATTGCGGCACACCCAGCACAAAAGGCCATTAGTTTGAAAAAAATTCAGGTTACACACGTGAAATCAGATTTAATGTGTACTCATAAAAAATGTAATCTTGAGGCAGCGATTTTCATACCAATTATAGAAGATGAGCATGTAACGTATCTTATTACTTTCCATTTTCGTAAAGCAGAGCATATTTCTCCAGTTGAATTGATGATGGCACAAGGGCTAGGTCAATTTATTTCAGATCAATTGAACATGCTTGGGGCGGAAAAACTAAAAGTACATATTCGAGATGCGGAGTTAAGGAATTTACAGGCACAAATCAATCCACATTTTTTATTTAATACCCTTCAATTAATTGCCGGATTGTTTCGGGAAAATCCAGCGAAGGCTCGTCTCATAACACTACAGTTAGCAAGCTTTATGAGATTTAATCTACGCTTAGTATCGAAATCATTGGTTGAGCTTGAAAAAGAGTGTGAACATGCTGAAGCCTATACTTCGATTATTCAAGAAAGATTTAAAGGAAGGTTACAAATTCACTTTGAAAAGCCAGTTGATCTTCCCAGTATTTATATTCCGCCATCATCGATTCAGCCTTTAATTGAAAATTCAGTTCAACACGGTTTGAAGAATGTAACAGATGGAGCAAAGATTGAAATTATAATAGAAATAGAGAATGGAAGACTTGCCGTTCTAGTTCGGGATAATGGTAGCGGTTTTCCTCAACATATTTTACCGATTGTAAGTCTACAGCCATTAGTAAGTAATAACAATGGTGGGACAGGTATTTATAATGTGAACCAACGATTAGTTCATTTATTAGGAGAGTCAGCGAGATTGCATATTCGAAATTTGTCCACTGGGGGCAGTGAAGTGAAATTTTCGATACCAATACCAAATCAATTTAACTCTATTCAGCAGATGTCTACTACTTCAATAAGTGGTGGATGAATGCAAAAGAGTATACAATTCAGTGGGGTTCAAAACCTGGCTGAATAAAGTTAAAGCCTCCGGCGGATGCCACGATTTTTCAAAGGAAATTTTTCGAGCATGCTCGAAAAAAATCGGGCGCAAATACGCCAAGGCGCATTTGATAGAAAGCGGGTGATGGGATGAATATTCGTGCGATGATTGCTGAAGATGAGATGATGGCAAGAAAGGAATTGCTTTATTTATTGAAGGATGAGAAGGGAGTTATCCTCACTCCACATGCGGAAACGGGAGAACAATTAATAGAGTTATATTCTGAATACAGGCCGGATGTTATTTTTCTTGACGTAGAGATGCCAGGTTTTACTGGAATCGAGGCAGCACGATATATTATGAAACAGGAGACAGACACTATCCCTTTATTCGTGTTCACCACTGCATATGATGAGTATGCAATGGATGCTTTTGAAGTAGAGGCTGTTGACTATTTATTAAAGCCATATGACGAGACAAGATTTCGAGGGACGATGAACCGTATTCGCAAAAGTATGATGAATCGAAAGAATGGTAATGAAGCAACCGAAAAAAAGGTACAAACCATTGTTTCAAAGATGTTAATTGATGATGGGGAAAGGATGGTTGTAGTCTCTCCAGATTCTATCTACTATGCCGTACCAAATAAAAGATTATTAGAGATTCATACCGAGGATAAGGTCATTATGAGTCGGATGACCTTACAAGAATTAGAGGATCAGCTGGCAGGATATATGTTTTTCCGTGCACATCGTAGCTACTTGGTCAATTTAAATCATGTGTTAGAAATTACCCCATGGTTTAATGGAACAAGTAATTTAACCCTTAAAGATAAAAATCAAACAAAAATCCCTGTAAGTCGATCTGCGAGTAAATCGATTTTTGATATTTTTAAATGACAAACCAGGATCTAAAACCATTCATCTGCCATACATAACCATTCACCCTATATTATCAACCGTTCATTCATTTATTAATTATGTAATATTCTAAATATATATAATTATCTTTAAGTATGTGAAAGGGGATGGTTTATCTTGGCCCAAAAGCAATTGGTTACTAGCCAGAAGAGTGTAGATTTTTTAAAGGTTAAAAGCAGTCCACAGTTTAAACAGTTTTTGAGCAGAAAGAATAAGTTTATATTACCAATGACTGTGTTTTTCATGGTTTTTTACTTTTTATTGCCAATTTTCACTTCTTACACAACTTTTTTAAACACCCCAGCATTTGGAGATATTTCTTGGACTTGGATTTTTGCAGTTTCACAGTTTGTGATGGTTTGGGTGTTAAGTGGAATCTATGTTAAAAAAGCAGCTACCTTTGATAAAGAAGCCGATCAAATCATTAATGAGCAGTTAAAATAAGGGGGAATGATAGATGGATCCGGTAGTAGTTGTTCTTTTTCTCGCAATCGTTATTCTTACGTTAGTCATCACGTATATTGCAGCAAAACAAACAAAATCCACTGGCGATTTTTATACGGCAGGTGGGGGATTAACTGGATGGCAAAATGGATTAGCAATAGCTGGGGATTATTTATCGGCGGCATCCTTCCTAGGTATTGCCGGAATGATTGCATTACAAGGGTTTGATGGATTTTTCTATAGTATCGGATTTTTGATCGCTTATTTAGTTGTATTGTTCCTAGTTGCAGAGCCATTGCGTAATCTGGGTAAATATACATTAGCCGATATGATTAATTCTCGCTTTGATGCGAAAAAAGTAAGAGGGGCTGCAGCGCTTAGTACGATTACGATTGTTCTTTTCTATATGATCGCACAGCTTGTTGGTGCAGGTGCACTTATTCAGCTTTTATTCGAAATTCCGTATTGGATAGCAGTGTTAATTGTTGGAGTTATGATGACGATTTACGTTCTATTTGGTGGAATGATCGCAACGAGCTGGGTACAGATTACGAAGGCTGTACTTCTGATGGCAGGAATGATTATCATCTCCTTCATGGTACTAATGAAATTTAACTTTAATATAGGTGCCATGTTTACCGAAGTAAAAACGGCGACTACTCATGGTGCAGATTATTTAAATCCAGGAATCAAATATACAAATCCTCTAGGAACGCTATCATTAATGCTTGCCTTAGTACTTGGAACAGCGGGTCTTCCACACATTCTGATGCGCTTTTTCACGGTAAAGGATGCAAAAACTGCAAGAAGTTCGGTTATTACAGCTACTTGGACAATCGGAATTTTTTACATTTTAACATTATTCCTTGGCTTCGGGGCTGCAATTTATGTTGGGGAAAGTGAAATTCTCGCAGCAAATAAAGGCGGAAACATGGCGGCACCACTACTAGCACAGGCAATTGGTGGGAATATCTTATTTGCATTCATTTCTGCGGTTGCGTTTGCGACAATTTTAGCGGTAGTTGCTGGACTCGTGTTATCAGGAGCATCTGCTTTTGCACATGATATTTATGGACAAATTGTTAAAAAAGGGGAGATAACAGAGAAAGAGCAAATGCTAGCAGCACGTTACGCGGCATTAGGTGTATCTGTTTTATCCATCCTACTATCGTTAGGCGCTCAATACCTAAACGTAGCCTTCCTAGTTTCGTTAGCATTCTGTATCGCAGCAAGTGCGAATCTACCTGTTATTTTATACACAGTATATTGGAAGCGCTTTAATACATCTGGTGCGGTCTGGGCGGTTTGTTCCGGATTAATCTCAGCATTAGTTCTAGTATCGATGAGTCCTAGTGTATTCTCACCAGTGGAAGGGGCCGCTCTATTTGTAGGAAACCCAATCTTCCCATTAGATAATCCTGCCCTTGTCAGTGTGCCATTAGGATTTCTCGGTGGTTATCTAGGAACGATTTTCTCGAAGGAAAATGATTATAAACGTTTTGCTGAAGTTTCTGTTCGGGCACATACAGGCTTTAAAAAGGCGGAATAAGAGTAGATTACAGAACTTCGTTTTAAAAATGGGGAGTTAATAATAGCACGAAAAACAGAAGAATCGTAGAATCGATTAAATATTTATTTAGGGGGATGAGACGGAATTGGTAATGAACAAAGAATTAAATGTGGAAGAAAAAGTGACAAACTATCCACAACAACCTCATGGGGGAAAATTAGTTGACCGTGTTTTAACTGGAGACGAACGAGACCAAGCAATGGATAGGGCAAAGCAGCTTCCGTATATAATGGTAGATTTGGAGGCTGTCATCACGCTTGAAATGATTGCTACAGGTGTACTTTCTCCAAATGAAGGGTTTATGATTGAAGCGGACTATAAATCAGTATTAAAAGATGGGCGCCTAGCAAATGGAATTGTTTGGCCAGTTCCGCTAAGCTTCGCACCTATTGGCGACATCAATAAGCAGGTGATTCAAACACTATCGGTGGGAGATGAGGTCGCATTAGTGGATGAATCGAAGGAACCGGTAGCAATCCTGCAATTAGATGACATTTTTGACTACGACCGAGAATTCCGAGCACAGCAATTATTTGGTACGACTGACCGCAATCACCCTGGTGTTGATTCCATTTATCGCAGGATGGGGGATACTGCATTAGGCGGACCAATCCAGTTACTTCGACGTGTCCATTGGGGGCCTTTTGAAAAGATACGGATTGAACCGAAAGATACATGGAAACTATTTTATGAGGAGAAAAAATTCAAAACAGTTGCTGGTTTTATTACAGGTGCAAATCCGTTGCATCGTGGTCATGAATATATTCATCGTAATGCACTAGAGGAAATGGATGGATTATTTGTTCAGCCTTTAGTTGAGATGGCAAAACGTGAATATACGAGACATGAATACCGTATGTTATCCTATCAGGCTGTGCTTGATACGTATTATCCAAAGGAGAGAACCATTCTTTCACCATTGCGTGTGACCTACATTTTTGCAGGTCCTCGTGAAGCGGTTCTCCACGCACTCATTATGAAAAATTACGGCTGTACCCATGCATTAATTGGCCGAGATCATGCGGGTGTTGGTGATTATTATGATAAATATGCAGGTCACACGATTTTTCATAAGTTTACGAAAGAGGAACTAGGAATTGATGTTCGGTTATTCCATGAAGTGTTCTATTGCACGCGCTGTGATAACCCAGCAACTGAACAAACATGTCCACACGATGATCGGTACCGAATCAATATTTCTGGAACAGGTATCCGGGAATTGCTGCGGTATGGTGTTTTACCACCAAAGGAAATTGTAAGACCGGAATCTGCCCGTATTGCGATGCTAGGTGTACAGCCTAAAGGTGTCGACGAGGATGGGCTTGCAATTGCACCTGTTGGAAAAACGATAAAGTCGATTTTTCCTTATTATCTACATTCAAAAGGAATAGGTGGTAGCAAACGCAAGCGCCCATTAGAGGTGAGTGAACTAACGATAGACGATTTAGAAGCAGCGATTAAGGATATTCGCGAAAATGCAGACCGTGTATACAAGGAGGTCTTTCAAGAATTTAGTTATGTCACAGATCATCTTCGATCTGTTCAGCCGAATTGGGTGGCTGAAGCCCGAGAATCGATTTATCGTCAGCAAGAGATGGTAGTTGAAGACTTGAAAGAAAAAGTGGATCAAGCATTGGAGAAAGCATCTGATGAGTTTTTATACCAAGATAAATCAGAAGCTGAGCTCGAACTAGAGGTAGCGAAAAAAGTATTGGAGGATATTCCTGCTGCCTTACGCAAAGCAGACCTCGAATACCGAACATGGAATCCACTGCCATATAAGCGATATCGGGGTATTGATGAGGAATAGAGTGTAAAAGTAATAGGGTTCGATTTGAAAATGTATATATGAAAATGACCTGTCCGATAAAGGATGGGTCATTTTTTTTCGTTCACAGATGGTAAATTGATAATAAACTGACTGTACTAAATTTATATAAATATAATTTTTGAAAGTGCTTGCACATAAAATGAATATATGATATTTTTAACTTGTATAAAAAATAGACATGTCTAATCTGAATTCAATCAAGGGGTTAATGATGCGATAGGAATGATTGATAAGAAAGGTTACAAACTTCTTAATCATAGTGACATACAATTCAATCGTTATAAATTATTTCAATATACTAAATGTGATTGTGGCATTAGACGTAGTAGCTATCGTTTCATTCTAACTATTAGTTGGTCTTAGATTGGTAGCTAATACAAAGCACGAAGTGAAAGGAGAAAAATAGTATGAAGGAATTTAAACGCATACATTTAATTGTTATGGATTCGGTAGGGATTGGTGAAGCAAAAGATGCAGCTCAGTATAATGATGTTGGCTCACATACTTTACAACATATTGCTGAACACATGAATGGTTTAAACGTACCTAATCTAGCAAAATTAGGTTTATCGAATATTGAAGAAATACTAGGGGTACCAGTGTCAGATAGTCCTCTTGCCTATTATACAAAATTACAAGAAAAATCATTGGGTAAAGACACGATGACAGGTCATTGGGAAATCATGGGGTTAAATATTAATAAGCCATTTAACGTATTTCCAAATGGATTTCCAGATCAATTAATTAAACAAATCGAGGAACTAACAGGTCGTAAAGTAGTAGGTAATAAACCTGCAAGCGGAACCGACATTATCGATGAATATGGGGAGCACCAAATGAATACCGGGGATTTGATTGTCTATACATCAGCAGATCCTGTTCTGCAGATTGCAGCTCATGAAGAAATCATCCCACTAGAAGAGTTATATGATATTTGTCAAAAGGTTCGCGAAATCACAAAAGACCCTGCTTATCTAATTGGCCGTATTATTGCGAGACCGTATATTGGTACGACCGGGAACTTTACCAGAACACCAAATCGCCATGACTATGCTTTAAAGCCTTTTGGGGAAACAGTAATGAATAGTCTAAAGGATGGCGGCTTTGATGTAATTGCCATTGGAAAAATTAACGATATCTTTGATGGAGAAGGAGTTACAGAAGTCATTCATACAAAAAATAATATGGATGGTATGGACAAATTAGTAGAAGTCATCAAGAAGAATTTTACAGGCTTAAGCTTCTTAAACTTAGTTGATTTTGATGCCTTATACGGACACCGTCGTGACCCAGAAGGCTATGGTAAAGCCTTAGAAGAGTTTGATAAACGATTAGATGAAGTATTTGATTTAATCCAAGAAGATGATTTATTAATTATTACAGCTGATCACGGCAATGACCCAACCTTCCCTGGAACGGACCATACTCGCGAATTCATTCCTGTCCTGGCGTATTCTAAGCGATTAAAAGAAGCAAGCAAATTACCTGAAAATGATACATTTGCCGATATTGGTGCAACCATAGCAGATAATTTCTCTGTAAAAATGCCCGAAAACGGTAGTTCTTTCTTACAATTTCTAAAATAAAAGGAGACTGTATGAAAAAGAAAATATCAAATAAATTGAAAAGGCCACTTTATGTAAATGTATATGACGAGCTTCTTCTTCAAATTTCTAATGGAGAGTACCCTGCAGGTAGCAGGCTTCCTTCCGAACCAGATTTAGCAGAAAAACTAGGGGTTAGTCGTGCAACTTTAAGACAAGCTTTAGCACTTTTGCAAGATGACGGATTGATAAGCAATATACGCGGGAAAGGCAACTTTGTCATTGACTCATTTTACAAAAAACAAGCTGATATTCAATTAGAAAAATTAAGTAACCCGATGCATAAGAGCCATTTAAGTACATTTGATCGAATCGATATAGAATACTATATGGACACGGGATCAGAATATACAAAACAAGTGTTAAAACGAGATTCATCTAGAGTAGCCGCTGTAGAACGTTTTTACCATAAAGGGAACGATTTAGTAGGCTATGCTTTTACTTTTATTTCGATGGAAACGGTAGAAGATTTATCTTTGGATTTAGATAATAAGGAACTACTACTGGATTTTTTAGAGAACCAAGCATATGTCAATGCGATTCATGGAGAAATTGAAATAAAGTATACAAATACTGTTAATATAGCAAATCGAAAAGAAAGTTTAATAGGTCGAAAAGATTGTTTTGTACTAATGGAGAGCCTTTATAATCATGCAGATTATCCAATTATGTTTAATAAATTCTATGTACCTCAGCAGTTTGCGAATATTAAATTAAATGTAAATTAATAGCGATTAGAAGACTCGTAAATTATAAAAAAATAAGATTTAAATTAATATATTGAATCACTAATAAAACTTCAATGTTTTAAGAGAACAATTATAAAAGTGAAAGAGGTCGAAGAGTATGAGTCAAAAACACCCTGATTTAATTCCAGAAAATGAGAGGGTTGGACAACCTAAGCAATTATTTTGGATATGGTTTGCATTGAATATAGGGATAATGGGATTGGTTTACGGAGGGATTATCGTAAGCTATGGTCTCAACTTTATTCAATCAGTTATAGCTGCATTCTTTGGGGCAGCATCATTTGCACTTATCGGATATCTTAGTCTACCAGGTAAACTAGGAAAAGCGACGACATTTGTGTTATCCCGAGCGGCTTTTGGATCAAAAGGAAACTTGATTCCAGCTGTGCTAGCATGGATCTGTTTGATTGGTTGGCTGAGTGTCGGTAATGTTCCTACTGGTATTTTCTCTATTAATGCCATTGTTACTGCACTTGGATTTGATGTATCAACGACAACACAAATCATTGGTTTAATTGGACTTATGCTTGCGATTATGGGATTGTCTCTTGTAAATCAAGAAACTCTTGTAAAGGTTCAAACAATATTTACCTATATTTTTGGTGCACTAACAGTAGTTGTTTTGGCTATTTTAGTTCCACAAACAGATTGGTCAGCACTTATGAACATGCCAAATGGAGACTGGGTTGGGGGCGTATTGCCTGCCATTTCCATCATTATTGCAGGTTCAGCGCTTAGCTGGGCGATGGTTGCGAGTGATTACTCTGCTTACCAAAGTCCCGGGTCATCGAATAAAGCGATTTTCTGGACAACAACGTTTGCATCAGGTGCACCACTATTTGTCATCATGTTCTTGGGTATTTTAATGAATGCAACGAATCCTGAACTTGTTAGTTCAGCCGATCCAATCGCGGCATTAGCTTTACAAATGCCTCAATGGATGGTAATTCCATACTTTATTACAGCTCTAGGCGGAATTATTCCACCGGCAGTTATATCACTTCGCTCTGGACGTACTGCTTTAGAAGCTACAAATATAAAAATTTCAGAACGAACATCGGTTATTTTCCATGGTGCAATTATGGTATTGCTTCCGATTTATGTGTTATTCATAAATGGTGATTTCTTAGGTTCATTCATGATGTTTTTAGGGGTTGTCGGTATTGGCTTAGCGGCTTGGACATCTGTATTCATAGCAGATTACGTTATCCTTCGCAAAAAGCAGGGATATGACCCTGATATCATTTCAGGTGATAAAAATATTTCTGTTAATAAAGGGAATGTAAGCATATGGTTTGTAAGTGTTATTGTTGGACTTCTTTTTACTTCAAACCCAATTTTCCCTGCCCCGTTTGCAAAAGGTATTTTTGAAGGTAACAGCCTAGGAGTATTACTAACATTTGCTGTTGGGTTAGTTTTAAGCTGGATTTATTCATCTGGACAATTGAAGAAGCAAACAGTAGAAAAAGAAGGAAAAGCAGCTTAAAACATAATTTTTTTGGAGGTAAGAATTATTATGAGTATTCATCTAAATGCAAAAGAAGGTCAAATTTCTGAAAAAGTATTAATGCCAGGAGATCCACTTCGTGCTAAATATATTGCAGACACTTTTTTAGAGGATGTAGAGTGTCATAATACAGTTCGCGGAATGTATGGTTATACTGGGACGTATAAAGGGCACAAGGTTTCTATTCAATCATCTGGAATGGGTGCTCCTTCAATGAGTATATATGCCACCGAGCTTATTAAGGATTACGGCGTGAAGAATATTATTCGCATTGGTACAATCGGTGCTATGAAACGCGAAGTGAAAATCCGTGATATTGTCATGGCACTGGCAGCTACAAATGATTCGAAAATGCAAAATATCATTTTCCCGCAAATTAATTATGCACCAAACGCTAGCTTTACTCTTCTTGAGAGAGCATATCGTTTATCGAAACAGAATGAAGATCTGAAAGTTCATGTAGGAAATGTGTTCACTGGTGATTCATTCTATGAAGATGATGAATCCATGATCCATAAGCTGGCAGATTACGGTGTGTTAGGTGTAGATATGGAAACATCTGCTCTTTATTTACTTGGAGCTAAATACAACATCGATGTATTAAGTATTATGACAGTGAGCGATCATGTTATTACAGGTGAAGAAACAACAGCAGAAGAACGTCAAACAACATTTAATGACATGATTATTGTAGCGTTAGAGACTCTCATTAATGAATAGTTTTCAATGATAGGAAAAAGCCTTACTTTATTTAAAGTAAGGCTTTTTATTTATCAGTGAAACAAGAATATTCGGGTCTTCACAGTGACGTATAAATTGTTATCTATAGATAATAATGAGAGAAATAATAGTAAAGAAGGATTATGATGAACGACAAACAAACAAACCAGTTAGCCCCATCTTTTATTAAACAAGCACTGCAAGTAAACAAAAAACCATTTCCTTGGTTAAAAGCATTTAGTGCGGGCTTAGCTGCTGCGTTGCCAGTTATGATCGGATTAGCCTTTGGCAATTTACAGTATGGTTTAATTGCGGGCTTAGGTGGCTTTACCTACTTATATGTTTTTAATATCCCATATGCGCAGCGAGCAAAGAAAATCTTTTCGGTGGTTCTTGGTTTGACTTTTGTTACCTATTTGGGAACGATTAGTGCACCATATCCGCTAGCAGTTGCGATTCTGATGGGGATCATTGCGGCAGTAGCCATTTTTGTGTTCGGTGCTTTAAAAATAACGGGTCCTTCCGCGATCTTTTTTGTCTTAGTTTTTGCCATGACAACTGGAATGCCGATAAACCCCGATGAAGCATTCCTAAGAGCAGGGTTAGTCTTTCTTAGTGGTTGTTTTTCGTGGATGATTGCCATGTTCGGATGGTTTGTTAATCCCCATGGTCCAGAAACTGGTGTTGTGAGTAGAGTATATATGGAATTAGCGGAGCTTCTGGATTCTGTTGGAACAAATAGATTCACTGAAGCCAAGCATAAGGTGATGGAGGTTTTAAATGAATCTGAAGAGACTCTTTCAGCGAGTTATATTCCATGGCGAACAACAGACATGTTCAATCGTTTGTATTTATTAAATATGTATGCAAATGAGTTGTTTATTACGGTTGTAGAAAGCTTTTCAAATGCAGATGCTGCATTGCCTAAAGAACTAGGGCAATCTACTCGACTGCTTGCACATTCTTTGAATAAGCGCCAAAGCCGAGAAAAGGTAAAAATATTACAGCCAGAGAAGATGGAAAAGCAGGTAAGTCAACTGTTCACCACCATCTATAATGCAGATGCGATCCTTAATGAACCAATTAGTAAAATTAAAAAATCGATTCAATTTGATAAAGCCTCGCTAAAAACGATTTTTATTGGGGCGTTTGATAAAAATTCAATCGTGTTTATTTCGTCTGTACGCTTTGGGGTGATTACGGCCATTGCTGCGATTATTGCCTATCAATTTGAATTTGTACGTTCTTATTGGATACCGTTATCTTGTGTAGCAGTGATGTCTGGTGCAACAATTGTAGCGACATTTCATCGTGCCATTCAACGATTTTTAGGGACGACAATTGGAATTGTTATTGCTGGGTTCATTCTATCCTTCCAGCCATCTGGCATTGTGATTGCGTTGATTATTTTAGTATTAACATTTATTACCGAATTGTTTATTGTGAAAAATTATGGATTAGCAGCACTCTTCTTTACGCCAAATGCACTGTTGTTGGCTGAAAGCACAAGCAAAGAGTTATATGGTTTTTCTTATTTTGCACAGGCGAGGTTTATTGACATTATTATCGGTAGTGCGATCGGATTATTTGGGATTTATCTCGTAGGAAGAAAATCTGCTTCTAGTAGAATCCCACACATACTTAGCAAAACACTTCGAAGTCAGGCACAGTTACTAATGGTGCTTTTTACATATCAGGGAGAAGGATTTAATGCAAGACAGAGTAGAGAAAGACTGAAAATGAGAATAAATTTAAGTAATCTACAAACTTTGTATAATACTGCCTCTGGTGAGATTCCGGCCAACCGCAAGGCGTTAGATTATTACTGGCCAGTCGTATTTCGGGCAAAGCATTTAGGATTTTTATTAGAAAATTGTTCAAAGGAATCTAATCGGCTAATCCTTTCCGATGAAAAGTTAGCACACCTATTATTTGCATTTGAAACAATGGCAAATGCTGCAGCACGGAATGTTTCGCCAAGGCAGGGAGTAATTCCAGAAATAGAGGACTATCCGGGTATACAAAAGGAAATTCAATTTTTGCAAAAAGAACTTGGGAGATCGCGTGGGTAATCCATAAAGGGACTGTTTTCGAAAAGGTAAGATCATACTACTTTTTGGAAAGTCCTCATAAATTTATCTCGTTTCAAACAAGAATAATCGGGTCGTTACAGTGTAGGAAAATTAAAAAAGAATGTGTTACTCTCTCGAGGTAACACATTCTTTTTACTATAAAATTAATCTACTACTTTTTACGATTCGTTTTTCTCTTTTTTTAACTTAAGTTTCTTTGATTCTTTTACATAATTAATATAGTTACCTGTTCCTTCGATTGCCGACACAGCAATAATGGCCCATTCAAGCGGAGAAAGATCGTTTAGCGAATCTTTACCATAAAACATTGTAAATACTGTGATTATTCCATAGAAAAACGATTTAGCAAAGTATTCCCAAATCGGGGAATAATTATCTATGTTAACTTTTTTGTATAGTCTATTTACGAATGAAGCCACTACCAGCAGGATAACTAAGACTATTATTAAATCCATCGTTACAACCACCTCCCCAAAAAATTCTATCATAATAACGGGACGGTATAACAATTTTTGAAGGTGTAAACTGTTTTGGGGGGCAGGCGCATTTTTTCAGTTCTTATTGACCGGTTTGTTCCTTTAAAATAAAATTGGTATTAACAGTAAGTAAAGAAAAAATTTAACAAGGGAGATGTTGATATGTCAATATACGCAAGACCTCCTTGCTAATCTTTAGGATCAAATTGCTCACGAGCACCTCCATGTTCTGATTTCCAACATGTGATTAGAAATGAGAGGAGCTTATTTATGGATTATCAGTCGAATATTTGGAAACTATATGCTATTCGTTTTTTCCATAGCCTAATACCTGCTTACGTAATTGAAAGGTTGTTCTGGGAACAGCGAGGCATGACCATTCAAATGGTCGTATATACAGAAATTATTTTTGCCATTACCGTTGTTTTCCTTGAGGTTCCGTCAGGTATTATTGCAGACAAATGGGGTCGAAAGAACATGATCCTGTTGGGAGCTTTCTTGGAAGGATGCATGTTTCTTATTTTGATTTTCGCAACCGAGTTTTGGCATTTTGCAATTGCTATTTTTCTGTCTGGAATTGCTGGTTCTGCAAGCAGTGGTGCGGGAAATGCACTCCTTTATGATTCATTGCTGATGAATGGTAGGGAACGCTCGTTTGAAAAATATCTCGGTCGATTAAATGTCTGTGATGTCACATCAGCCATACTAGCAGCATTAAGCGGAAGTCTTTTGGCAAGCAAGTTTAACTTTGAGTTTAACTATTGGCTATCGCTAGCCAGTATGTTTGTGTCTGTCTGTTTATCATTGATGTTGATTGAGCCAGCTGTTAAGGGGGATAACGAGGAATCCGTCCCTTTCAAAGATTATATAATTGCTTCAGTGCAGTTTTTCAGAAGAAACCCAAGCGTTTGTCTCGTGGTGCTTTCCGGCATGGTGACGGGTGCCGCTTTGAGCTTCGTTTGGGAGTTTTGGCAGCTTTATTTGAACAGACTGGAGATCCCTGTCATCTATTTCGGATTGTTTTCAGCCGTTTTTATGTTCTTGAGCCTGCCAGGAAATTTATTTGCACATCTTTTGATAAAGCGATTCAAGTACAGGACCTTGCTTTTAACTGTTACTTCAGTTTTGGCTTTAGGGTTCTTATATGTATCCCTCATAAGAGACTTAACTGGTTTAGTTATGATTTGCATGATCTTTTTGGTTTCAGGAATAATTGAACCCATTGTTAGCGGATATTTGCATCATAGAATGGATTCCTCCATGAGAGCAACCATTGATTCATTTCAGTCCTTAGGGCTAAATGCTGTGTTAATCCTGACAGGTCTTGGTTTTGGGTATTTTTCAACTAAATTTGATATTTTCGGTGGGTTCGGCTTCATTTCCTTGATTTGCGGAGTGTTTTTTCTTTACTTTTTATTTGCGTCCTCTAAAAATGCAGTTGAATAAAAAAGATGATAGGCTGTCCCAAGTGGCGGCCTTATTTAACTTTCTTTTCCACAAAATAAGCATGAAGATCCAATAAAATGAAAGGAGACTTCTCATGAAAGAAATCCTCATGAAGTATATGGCTAAATATACATCGCTAAATGATACTGAGCAGCAGGCTATTATTAATGAATTAAAAATAGAGGGTTTTAAAAAGGGGACCTATCTAATCAAACAGGGAGATTCTCCAACTAAGAAATGTTTTTTTGTATTGAAAGGGTGTGTCAGACAATATCAAATAGATGAAGATGGAAAAGAGGTCACTTCCAATTTTTTCACCGAAGAACAAGCCATTTTATTGTTTAATAATGCAGAACCAGATCAATTATCCAACTACTCATTAACCTGTCAAGAAGACTGTGTATTGGTTGTTGTTGACATAGGGTCCGAACAAAGAATGTATAAGCAATATACGGAGCTTGAAATCATGACGCGAAGCATGATGGAAAACAACCTTGCCCAAGTACAAAATGAATACGCAAAATTTATTCGTTCTTCCCCAGAAGAACGCTATAAAATGATCATCCAAAATCGACCAGATCTCCTCAACCGTGTACCCCAACACCAATTGGCAAGTTACCTTGGTATGACACCAGAGTCATTAAGTAGAATTAAAAAGCGGATTCAATAAAAAATCTTCCCTAATAGAGGTCCATCTTAACTTAAGTCAATGCTCCATCTACATTTTCCGACTACACTAATTAAAAAAGGATAATAGGAGGATGGAGATGAAGGCAATTATCTCTGAAAGATATGGATCACCAGATACACTTAAATTAAGCGAGGTCGCTACACCCACACCTAAGGAAAATCAAGTACTTGTAAGAGTTCATGCATCATCGATTAATTATAGTAATCTTGTTTTATTAACAGGGAAACCACTGCCAGCCCGATTAGCATTTGGACTGATGAAACCGAAATACTTGATTCCCGGTGGGGATATGGCTGGAGTAGTGGAGGCTATAGGTGATAAAGTTACCCAATTTCAGGTGGGTGATGAGGTGTACGGAGACATATCAAGCAGTGGCTGGGGGGCTTTTGCGGAATATGTAGCCGTTGATGAAAAGGCATTGGCTTTAAAACCTAGTAATATATCCTTTGCAGAAGCGGCAGCTGTGCCCATGGCAGCGATGACCGCTTTACATGCGATAAGAGACAAAGGTATGGTAAGGCCCAGACAGGAAGTGCTGCTTCATGGTGCTTCGGGTGGTGTCGGAACATTTGCGGTTCAAATTGGGAAAGCATTTGGTGCTGAAGTGACGGCTGTGGTGAGTACGAGAAACGTAGATATCGCAAGATCCCTTGGTTCCGACCATGTGATTGATTATAAAAAAGAAGACTTTGCGAACGATAACAAGGCCTATGATTTGATTATCGGGGTGAATGGATCGCAATCGATTTCTACTTATAAAAGAAAGCTAAAAGAAAATGGGGTATTCATTCATGTAGGTGGCACAACTAGTCAAATGTTTCGGACTATGACGCAAGGATCTTGGTTATCCACGATTGGAAAAAAGAAATTCATTACTTTATTGCACAGACCAAATCAAAAAAATTTAGTATTGATGAAAGAGCTTATTGAAGAGGGAAAAGTAAAGCCGGTTATTGATAGAAGCTATTCCTTAAGTGAGATTCCTAAAGCATTTGAGTATTTTGAAGAGGGGCATTCACAGGGGAAGGTTATTATCACAATCTAATTTAGAAGGTTGATTAATTTTAATTAAAGTGCCAGACCCCCGGTGTGATTATGCATTACCGTGTCGGGGGTCAAGTACCTATGAGTACTGAGTTGGTATTCCTTGACTTTAGGTCTGCAAATATAAATGAAATTGTTCCACTGTAGCTGGCGAACGTATTTGATTTGAAAAGAGTATACCTAGAATTATTATTGATTCTATAGTTCGATTCGGTTAAAATCTGCCTGAATAAGCTTTAATAGTAGAAGAGCAATAGTCTTTAATCTGTGAAATCGAAGGAGCGGATAACATGGAGTTAATTAAACATAACGATCAACTGGCAGTGTCGTTTGTGCGCGCGGTTCATACGGGCGACGTGGATGCGTTGCATCGCCTTCTGCACAAGTATCCTAGCTTTGCCTCAATGAGAGCCGTTGACAACCAAGGGGTGTCGCGTACTACTTTGCACGTTGTTACAGATTGGCCAGGATACTTCCCGAACGGCCCTGAAATTGTAAGGATGTTGATTGACGCAGGAGCAGATCCTAATGCATCAGCTACAGGGGGTGCCTTTTCGGAGACCCCATTGCACTGGGCAGCTAGCAGTGATGATGTTGATGTTGCCGTTGCATTAATCGCTGGTGGAGCCGACATTGAAGCGCTTGGTGGCTCCATCGCTGGCGGTACCCCTTTGGATAATGCAGTCGGGTATGGGTGTTGGAATGTTGCGAGACTCTTGGTACAGCAGGGCGCGCGGGTGGAAAAGCTTTGGCATGCAGCAGCTCTAGGGTTGATGTCTCGCGTAGAGGAACTGATGGACACCAATCCGGCACCTTCAGTGGATGACATCACCGAGGCTTTTTGGCAAGCATGCAGTGGAGGCCAACGTCGTGTTGCAGAATGTCTCCTCTCCAAAGGAGCTGATATCAATGGCGTGCCTGGTTACACGAATCAAACGCCACTTGATGCTGCAGGCAGTCTCGACACCATGAGGGATTCTTTGTTTACCTGGCTAAAAAGCAAGGGCGCCATTTCATCGAAGTAGAGTTAAGAAGCAATAAATTCTGGTGACTGGCATCCTATTTTTAAAATTGCATTGTGGAAATTTGGAGCATCACTTTGTTTGAAGTAGCTCAATGAATCAATTACAATAAAAGTAAGTTCAAAATACATAGGAGGGGATTTAAGATGGCAAACGTATGCTTTTTACTTGCTGGTGGCTATGAAGATTCGGAGATGAAGAACCCTTATGATGCAATGAATGAAGCGGGTCACAAAACCGTGATTGTAGGAATTGAAAAAGGAACTGAACTTAAAGGAAAGAAAGGAACGGTATCATATACTTCTGATCTATCCATAAGCGAAGTGAAGGCTGATGAATATGATGCGGTTATTATTCCTGGTGGCTCAGCTCCGGAGGCACTTCGAGTAAATGAAGAAGTAGTCGAATTTGTAAAACAAGCAAATGAACAAGGTAAAGTGATTGCCGGTATTTGTCATGGACCACAAGTAATGATTAGTGCAGATATCCTAAAAGGGGTAAGTGCAACTTCTTATATTGGAATCCGAGATGATTTGAGAAATGCTGGGTCCACCTTTTTAGACCAAGAGGTAGTGGTTGATGGAAATATTATCACTTCTCGTACACCTAAGGATGAGCCTGCATTCATTAAAGAAATTTTAAATAAATTATAAGGTCGATTATTTTAAGGGTCTCTTCTAGTTTTGGAAGAGGCCCTTTTTTTACAGAAGCTCTTACTTAAATGCTAATTTATATAGAAGTTAATATTTCTACCAAATTGTGAAGATATGATATTGTACGAACGAAACAGTAGAGTTTAAGAAGCACATTGTTAAATAGATTCAATAAATTTTGATTTTCTAAAGGAAAATAATGTTAAAATCAAGGTAACAAGATAGAGTTGTGGGGGGTTATTAGTGGTGAAGTTTGTTGATGACTTAGCAGGAGCTATATATGACGTTTTTAAGTTTATCCTCAAGTCTATTGGCTATTTACTTGCAGGAGGGATTATTGTTGCAATTCCAATGTACTTTATTGTTTGGTTGTTCGGTATGTTTCAGTAATTAGATTCAATTTACGGGTGCGATTGTCCAATATGATAGGAACCAAATAAATTACTGTATGTTAAGCATATAAAAGAAACTGAGGGTGTTTCTATGTTGAGAAACAACAATTTGTTTATTACTTTGGGGATTGTTTGGACCGTTATCTTTGCTGGCATGAGCTTCTATTGGGCTGCTGGCGGTATGGTCGGTGTTAGATCCTTAGGTGGAGCTGTATATGATATGGCTATAGACCCTAACCCTTCATTCATTAATTTTGTATGGCTTACCGGTTTCATTAAATTACTTGGCGTAATATTATTGTTGATGCTTTTTGTTCAATGGAGAAACCCTATTATAACCAGAATGCTTTACTACATCACTAAAATTGTAGGAGTTTTGATTTTTTTATATGGATTACTGAATTTTATAACAATATCAATGAGTGTGTTTGATATTTTAGATTTTGACTTAGATTCTTATGCAACTTTCTGGAGATTAGCGTTTTGGGAACCATTTTGGATGGCAGGTGGTGTGTTTTACTTTTTTACTGCTAAAAGATAAGGATTTTTCACCTCAATAATAAGTATTTCTTAATAAGTTTTTTTGGAACGAAATTCCATAATCGAGTGCTTTTCTTCAGAAAGAAGATATCACCTTTATTATTGGAGTAGGAGTATATGGCGGGATTGTTGAATATAATTTGACAATGTATCGTATGAATTTATATTGAAAATATATTCATTCATTAAAAAATGAAAGGAATATGCTATATGACATCCGAAGGTAATAAGTTTCTAATTGTAAAAGCCGATGAAGTTGATTTAGATGTAAGGACGCAAATGTCTAAAATTTTTGCGGAAGGCTTTACACAATGGCTTGTCTTTTTTTCTAAAGATAAAAACGTTATTGCAAAGGCTTTTGCTCATATGTTTATTTTAGATCAATTTTTTGTAGCTATAGCAAATGGAAAAATTGCTGGAGTTACGGCATGTACAGATGGAACAAAAAAATCGGTAAGATTAAATAAAAAAGAGTTGAGAAAGTACTTAGGTTTCTTTAAGGGAAGCATGGCAGGAATCTTTTTAAAAAAGGAATTTGAAGCTCCTTATGAAAACTTCCCTCCAAATACTGGTTCAATTGAGTTTGTTGGAACAGCTCCTGAATTCAGAGGTCAGGGCGTAGCATCTCAAATCATCCTCCATATTTTCGAAAATACAACGTACAACAATTACGTTATTGAAGAAGTTGCTGATACGAATACTCCGGCAATGAATTTATATAAAAAAATGGGTTTTGAGGAGTATAAACGGAAGGCTGTTCCACAAAAGGTAGCGAAAAAAATTGGAATAAATAATTTTTTGGCTTTGAAATATGTGAAAAAATAAGGCCTTATTATTAAAGAAACTCCATTTTGATCAATCATTTTTATACACAGCCTTTTAACTGGGCAGCATTCCAGTTATGACTAAAAGTAACGGTTCATTATTACATAAGGAAAATAAACTTTGTGAAAGGATATTTAGTTTAGTAAGAAATCTGACCATATGGAAAGGTCTTTTTTTATTAATAAATGAATAGTCAGTAAAGAAAGGTTTTTTCTATACAAATAGAGAATAAGTAGTTACATCTGTTAAAGGTGGGTGTTTTGATGCTTCAACAAGAATATGAATGGGTTCGACATACTAGGGGAACCCTGTTAGATTTTTGTGGGAAATTAGAACCTAATCATTTTACTCATATAAATGGTTTCGGTTGGCAAAGTGTAAGAGACACATTGGTTCATATAGCAGATTGCTATGTTGCATGGCTTGGCTCATTTGTTTTATTGAAGACAAAAAAACCACTTACTCCAAGAGAAGAATTACATAATCTCAGTTTAGAGGAAATAATAGCACGATTTGAACAAGTGGATTCAATAGTAAAGGAATTATTAGAACTACATGGACATAAATTAAATGTGCTAATTGAGAGAGAAATCCCTTGGAGAGAAGCACCTGAACTATTATCTATTACTCCTCGTAAATTGCTAATGCACACCATTACTCACGAGTTTCATCACAAGGGACAAATAGTAGCCATGCTCCGTCAGATGGGTTATGAGCCCCCAAATACAGATGTTTTAGGAACAGAAGATTAATTTATTCTAGTAGTATTTTGGGTGATGTTTAATTGACATTGCCTTTTTTCGTTGAGTAAGTTTGTGAAGTATTGTACTTAAAGTTACTAGGTGCTTACCTTCAACAAGTAGTTTTGTAGAAGTTATTTACTAACGGTAGCTTTAATTCAATAAGATTGATTAATTAAAAGTATTATTAAATTATATTCTACAAAGAAAATTTCGGGATAAAATGGAGGGGATAATGATTTTACCTACTATCGTTAGAAACACGTTAGGCATTATTGGATTACCCTTGACGCTTTGGAATATAGCTATGGATAGAAAAAATAAGGTTGACCCACCAGGACAGATAATCACAACAAGACTGTCAGCGGTTCACGCAATTGTGACTGGGGAAGGACCTGTCACTGTGATACTTGAAGCGGGATTCAGTTCAATATCAATTGATTGGTGCTATGTTCAACCAGAGATCTCTAAGGTTGCTCGTGTTATTTCCTACGACCGAGGGAGCTACGGTTGGAGTAAAACTAAGAGGAAAACTATGACATCTTTGGATAGTGTCGAAGAAATAAGAGATATCTTAAGTCAGCTCAAAATAAAACCGCCTTATATATTAGTCGGTCACTCCTTTGGCTGTCTCTCAATGAGACTCTTTGCAAGTATGTATCCTGATGATGTTGAAGGGCTTGTCTTAGAAGATGCCGCACACGAGAACCAATATGTACTTTCTCAAGGGAATATTAAACGAATTAAGAGGTTTAGAAGACTTGTGACGTTTGGATATATGACCTCATTAGTAGGCATACCCAGAATATTTAAACAGAAAATAGGTAGGAAGTTTCTTTCAAAGGAATTTGATAAATCACTAAGATATATTGGATATACGTTAGGTACATATAAATCAGTATATCAAGAATATATGGATACCGTAAAATCCGCTAAACAACTATTGAATGCCAAGCCCTTACGCAAGGAATTACCTGTTATTGTGATAAGTGCAAAAAAACAGCCTGAAAATTGGAAGCGAAACCAGTTACTATTGACCGATTTAACCGACAATACTGAACACATTGAATCAGATACTGGGCATTCAGTTCATCTTGAAAAACCTAAGATTGTAATAGATAGTATTCTAAAACTAATTAAAATAAATCAATCGGTCCAAGATTCGCCAAAGGTAACAGATCGTGAAGGAATATACTAAACAAACAGGTGCGTTGTTCTAAGAAGGATTAACCACCTTTTTTGTCGAATTCCTTATTGAACAAACAGGGCAGGTTAATTTAATAAAATGGTAAGAGATAGGTGTATAAATAGGGAATAACTTGATACACCAGATTAAATTAAGGAGAGGTAAATATGAGTAAATCATTCATTGAACAAGTACATTATATTAGAATTCCTGTAAAAGATTTAGAACAGTCTGCACACTGGTATAGAGATGTATTAGGGTTTCAGTTATTAAGCATTACTGATGATCCATTTGCGATTATTAAAGTAAATGAGGGACCTTTTTTACTTATCTTAGTTCCAACTGTCGATGACACATTTGCCCATTTTACAGTTAATAATGAATCAGCTTTCAGTATCGGCTTTACAAGCCCAGAATTATCTGAATTTCATCAACATCTAATTAATAATCAAGTTAAGGTGGAGGATATACAAGAAGATAATGGTCATGCCTTTTTCCACTTTTATGATCCAAATGGTAATAAACTTCAAGTACACTGGTAAGATGATATAAATTTCCTTATTTCATTTAACGGGTGCTTTCTTGAAATAAGGAGAAGTTTCTTTTTTGTAGAAGTTATTGAACTATAGGAGCAGGTTTGTTCAATAAGAAATCACAAAAGGAAGAGCAATTACTATAAAATAAGATTTGACGAATTAATGTCTAATAAAAAAGTAATGCAAAAAATTGAGCTGATGCACATTAGTATTATTACACGACATAAATAAAAATATATGGAGGTATAGTTATGTGGATAATATTTGGGGTTATTGCAATAGTAACAACTTTTATAAATCTTTATATGTATATAGCAGGAAAGGATTACAAGCTTGCTATGGCGCTAGGATTATCATTTACAGCATTAACAATTTGTGCAGATTACAGTTATCTAACTCGGTGGGTAAAAGCGGAAGATTGGGCGGCTTTATCGGATGTAATACCTGGTATGGCAAGGGCATTTTGGTTTTTGACAATTGTTTCTATCTTGCTAAATATAGCACCTATATTTTTAGAACGAAAAGGTAAGAAATAATCACTTATTGTCACATTATTTATATAATATGCAATTAATGTGTAAGTGTTTATGTACTACGAACGGGGGCTCTAACAAGATAAGGTACGATATGAAAAAAAGTAAAATATGCAGGTGTTAATACCATACATGCGTATTTTAGGCTTTTTTTATTCATAAAAGATATAGCCATTAACTGCATTTTTTAATTGATAAATACAAATAAAAAGGAAGTCAATCCCTAAGAATTAACTTCCTCACGCGTTAAAATCTCTTAATAAAACCTCTTAAATCCTTCAAAATGTTTTTTCCAATAAGAGTCATTTACGTTCGAAATGACAACTCCGTCATTTGAAGCATGGATAAATTCATTGTTCCCAATGTAAATCCCCATATGGGAAATACCAGGTTTATAGGTTCCTTGGAAGAAAACCAAGTCTCCAACATTAGGTGTATTTACATAATAGGATCGCATATGGAAGCCTTCGCTTGAATAGCGATTAATATTTAATCCTGCTTGGTTATATGCATAGTAAATGAACCCACTACAGTCAAATCCATT